>JAGCXU010000157.1 GCA_017961145.1 Bacteroidaceae bacterium
GAGCATTGGAGTTTTGCCCTCGACCTCTTCATCATCTGGAAGACTATCTATAATGCTATAACAGGAGAAGAAAACGCATACTAATTTCATATTTAACATTTTAACAAAAAGGATGAAAAAGATTGTTCTATCGATTGCCCTTGCTGCAATCAGTCTGACGAGCTTGGCTCAAAGTGCTGAGTTCTTCAAACCCTACAAGCAGACAGATTTGCGTCTGCCTAGTGTTCCACTCGTGGTTAGCGACCCTTACTTTTCAGTTTGGAGTCCATACGACAAGCTGACTGACGGAAGCACTCGTCATTGGACAAACGACGAGAAGCCCCTCGAGGGTCTGCTCTACGTGGATGGTACGACTTACCGTTGGATGGGTTCTGCCCAACGCACCCTGATGGAGAGTGTGGTTCCCATGGCAAACGAAGCCGAATGGGAGGCACAGTATACCGACAAGAAGCCTTCCGACAATTGGATGAAGCCCGACTTTGACGCTGCTTCCTGGAAGAAAGGAAATGGCGCCTTTGGTTCGGACAACTACGACAACATCCGTACTCCTTGGACAAAGGAGGACGATGACATTTGGGTACGTCGAACGGTTGACTTGACAACCAGTCAGCTCCAAGGCGACCTCTATCTCATCTTCTCGCACGATGATGCATGCGAAATTTACATCAATGGCCAGAAAGCTGCTACAGGCATTATGGACTATGTGGATGGTGTTGTAGTTCGTCTGGATGGAGAGAGGGCAAATCTGCTCAAGGAAGGCAGGAATGTCTTTGCTGTACATTGTTACAATAAGACGGGTGGAGCTTTAGTCGATTTCGGTATTTTCCGCAATATTGCCAAGGGAAACGACAGAATCGTAACGGCCGAGCAGAAAAGTGTTGATGTGTTGGCTTGCAACACCTACTACACCTTTGCTTGCGGTGCTGTTGAACTCGATATCGTCTTCACAGCTCCTCACATCATCGACGACTACGACCTCCTTTCCGCGCCTATCAACTACATTTCCTATCAGGTTCGCTCTACCGATGGGAAGCGTCATGACGTGAAATTCTACCTCTCAACGACTCCACAAATGGCTGTCAACAAGATTCAGCAGCCCACCATTTCGGACATGGAGTTCAAGAATGGTACACAATATCTCAAGGCCGGAACCATCCAGCAGCCCATACTCGCTAAGACGGGCGACGGCATTTGCATCGATTGGGGATACGTTTATCTGGCAGGCACGAATGGCCGTCTCTGCTTGGCTTCCGATGCTGACATCAAGACACAATTCCTGGCCGACGGTCGTTTGCCTCGTGGTGAACGCCAAGTTGTTTGCCAGAAACAGGTTTCTCTGCCAACCTTGGCCTATGTTCACGACTTCGGCACGACTGAACGGGGCAGCAGTTTTGCCATGATCGGTTACGACGAGATTTGGGACATCGAGTACTTCTACAAGCGCTACAAAGGCTACTGGGCTCACGAGGGGAGTGTCAGCATTTACGATATGTTCGACCGCATGAAGGGTAACTACACGAACATTATGCAACGTTGCAGACAGATGGACAAGACCATCTACGACGATGCCTTTAATGCTGGAGGCGTGAAGTATGCCGAGATTCTCTCCGGTTCCTATCGTCACGTTAATGCTGCTCACAAGCTCTTCCGTGATGACGAGGGCAATGTGCTCTTCTTCTCAAAGGAGAACAACTCGAACGGTTGCGTCAATACGGTCGACCTCACCTATCCTGAGGCTCCGCTCTACCTCTGCTACAACCCCGAACTGCAGAAGGGCATGATGACTTCCATCTTCGAGTACAGCTATTCGGGCCGTTGGACAAAGCCCTTTGCTGCTCACGACCTCGGACAATATCCCAAGGCAAACGGTCAGGTCTATGGAGGTGATATGCCTCTCGAGGAAGCTGGCAACATGATTACCCTTGCTGCTCAAATCTGCAAGCAAGAGGGCAATACGCTCTATGTTGACAAGTACTGGCGCATCATTACCACTTGGGCAGACTATCTTGTTGAGAACGGCTTGCACCCTGCCAACCAGCTCTGTACGGACGACTTCGCAGGCCACTGGGCAGGCAATTGCAACCTTGCCATCAAGGCCATCATGGGTGTGGCTGGCTATGCCGAACTGGCCAAAATGAAGGGTCTCGACGACATCTATGAGAAGTATAATGCGAAGGCAAAGGAGATGGCTGCAGCTTGGGAGAGCGAGACAAAGGTCAAGGACCACTACGAACTGGCTTATGGAGCAGGAGCCGACACTTGGAGCCAGAAGTACAACATGGTTTGGGACAAGCTTTGGAAGACGAACATCATCCCCAACAATGCCATGCAGACTGAACTGAAATACTACCTCAAGAAGCAGAACCAATATGGCCTGCCGCTCGATTGTCGCAAGGACTACACGAAAAGCGACTGGATTATGTGGAGTGCAGCTATGGCAGCCACGGACAAGGACTTCCAAGCCTTCGTAGATCCGCTCTACAAATACATCAACGAGACCGAAAGTCGTGTGCCCATTTCCGACTGGCACGACACGAAGACTGGTCGCATGACTGGCTTCAAAGCTCGCTCAGTCATCGGAGGCTATTGGATGCGAGTGCTGATGGATAAGACGCTTCGATAAATCTCCACACATAAAAACAATCAAAAGGGGAGCAGGACAAAATCCTGTTCCCCTTTTTTGCATAAGTAGTTTCTTCCTTTACTTAGTACATTTCTCTCGACGAGAAAAATCTGTTTCAAGGCCGCATCGGAAGGATATTTGCACAAAACAGCCCATATTACACGTTAAGATTGCAAACGTAACACGTTAAACTTGCAAACATAACACGTTATGATTGCGAACGACACACGTTAACCTATAACCAATAATAGCGTTTAGCCTTCAGCAAGTTCAGAAGGAATGACGGGCATTGCCCCATGTTGGGTGCAGACAAATGCACTAACAGCAACGGCTTTGCTATGAGCCTCGCGAATGGTTTTGCCTGCAAGTATCTGCGCTACAAAGGTTGCTGTGAAACTGTCGCCTGCCCCAACGGTATCGGCCACTTCGACTTTTGGTGTGGGGATATAGGAAGTCTCGTCCGACGAGAATACATAACTGCCTATGGCTCCACAAGTCAGAATGACCATTCGCAATTGTGGAAAACACTCCCGAATCTGCCTGCATTGTTCCTCTAAACTGCCATTTTCGAGGCCTAAAAGCCTTGTCACAACACCTATTTCGTCATCATTTAGCTTGAGAATTGTAGCACAACGAAAGCTTTCCTCGACAATTTCAGGGCTATAGAAATGCTGACGAAGGTTGATGTCGCAGATGCGCTCCGTGTCCTCTTTCATAGAAGCGATGAAACGCATGACTGTACTTCGGCTAACATCTGAACGCTGAGCCAAGGAACCATAGCAAACGGCCTTTGTCCGAGCAGCCAGATCAGCCAGTTCGTTCGTCCAGGGAATATTGTCCCAAGCCACATCCTCGCAAATCTCGTAAGAAGGAATGCCATCAGCAGAAAGCGTAACCTGCACAGTTCCAGTTGGTTGTGCTACTCGAGCAATATTATATGGGAGTTTTGCCTCGTCGAAGACTTGCAGGATTTCGTCACCAAGCGCATCATTTCCTACAGCCGAAACGACCAGACTCTGCCAGCCAAACTGACCTACATGATACGCGAAATTGGCTGGAGCACCTCCCAACTTACGCCCTTCCGGCAGGCAATCCCACAAAACCTCGCCAATGCCTACAATCGTGTTCATCACTTGCCCTCCTTCTTTCCAAAAACAGAGAAGTGCACATAGCGCTTGGGATGGGCTTTGAGGTCACTTACAAGGCTGTCAGCACTCTGTACCGTATGATTGAGGTTGTCGAAGACGGACGGATCGTTCATCAGCTTGCCAAGCGTCCCTTTTGGGCTCTGCATCTGCTCCATCATGTTGTGGACGCTACTGATTGTCTGGTTGACATTGTCGAGTGTTGCCTGCATGTCGAGCTGGTTCATCTTGTCCGTCAAGGCGGAAACATTCTCTCCAGCCTTCGTGAAGGTACCCGTCATCTGAGGTATGTCGTTGCGCAACAATGTGTTAAGCTGACTTGTGCTCTTGTTGAGATTCTCCGTGATGAGTTCTGCATTCTGAATGATGAGAGGCAGATTGGGGTTGGAAATCAAGGTGTTGAGCGTAGCTACAAGAGTATCGACCTTAGCCACGACCTCTTCCAACTGGGGCATCACATCGCCCACCTTTGCCATCAGACCATTCACGTCGCTACCTTCTATGGTATCGCCAGGATGATAAGCCTCGCGCAGATTGGTTGCGAGCAACATATTGAGGGTGCAACCGCCCAGAACAGCTTCGTCAAGTTGAGCAGAACTGCCTTTGGGGATGCGAAGTCCCTTGTCCGTACTGATTTCTACCACGACCTTTCCAGGATGACGAAAGTCGTAATCTATGTCGCTCACGATGCCCACCTTGAAACCATCGGCATAAACAGAACTGCTCTTCGTCAGGCCTTTAGTATTACTGAATGTAATGTAATACTTTTCGCTAGAACTGAACAAATTAACACCCTTCAGGAAATTTATTCCAAGGAAGAGCGCTACGATGGCTATGACGCCTGTAATTCCTATTTTAACTTCTGTTTTCATCTTATTTCTTATAGGCGACAAACGCGTTGTAAATACTCTTTGCGAGGGCATTCACACCAGCTGTCGAGGTGAGGTAGGACGCTTCGCTCGCATTATTTATGTAGCCCAACTCAATCAGGACGCTTGGCATACTGGTAGCACGAAGCACGAGAAAACCAGCCTGATGAACGCCCTTGTCAACTCGGCCAGCAGTATTGCGGAACTGCTTCTGGACAAGTCCCGCAAGCTTCACACTACTCTCCATATTCTTGTCCTGCATGAGCTCGAAGATAATATAGCTTTCGCTGGAATTGGGGTCGAAGCCTTCGTACTTCTCTTCGTAGTCATTCTCGAGAGTGATGACGGAGTTCTCGCGCTTGGCGACAGCCAGATTGTCGGCCGCTCTGTGCATACCAAGCGTGTAAGTCTCAGTTCCCCTAGGACCAACCTTAGCGGCCGTAGCATTCGTGTGGATACTGATAAAGAGGTCGGCCTTGTTGCGATTGGCAATATTGGCACGTTCGTTCAACTCGACAAAAACGTCAGTCTTACGCGTATAAACCACTTTAACATCCTTGCAATTCTGCTCGACCAGCTTCCCGAAAGCAAGCGCGACAGCCAGATTGATATTCTTTTCCTTCGCACCATTACTCATAGCACCGGGGTCTTTTCCGCCATGACCAGGATCGATGACAAGCGTGTAGGGCATAGCCAAAAGGCTGACGAAAAGCAACAGGAAAGAGGCGATGTAGCGTCGTATCATATAGTTAAATATATTATTCCGCGTGCAAAGGTACGATTTATAATTCAAAATTCAAAATTTATAAATTTAAAATTTATAAACTCAGCCTGAATCGTGCCCCTGCCATCACCCAAATACCTGGTTGGGGGACAGAACCAAGGTCGTAATAGTGATGGTTAGTAAGGTTTGTCGCCTGAACGAAAAGCTGATAGCGAGGAGCATCCCATTGCATCTTTGCATCAAGCATAAAGTAAGGATGATAACCTACTAGTTTTCCGCCACTTACATAACTTCCTACACGCTCTTGCCATCGGAAATCCCAACGAATCGAAAGGTGGCTATAAATGTGATGCGAAAGGCTCGCAACAACCTTATGTCGCAGGTACTCCATTGCCATATTGCTCTTGACGACTCCTTCTGCATCATGCTTCTCCTGATGGATATAAGTATAGCCCAAACTGAGGGAACGCATCCAAGTTTCGCGTTCAAAAAGTTCAGGAAAGGACATTTTCCCCTGAACTTGCACGCCTACATTATCGAGGTCGAAGGAAGCTGTGTGGAAGATGTCGTCGGCCGAATACATCACCCAGTCAATCATCTGTGTTCCACGATGATAGAAGCCTTTCACGCTTGCCTCTGCCCCATTCCATCTATGCTCGGCTCCAAGCGAAAGGGAATGGTTGTGCTCGGCCTTCAAGTCACGATTGCCTTCGTGAGTCGGACTCTTGTAATAGAGTTCGGTAAAGGTGGGCAAGCGGAAGCCTTTGTTGTAGGAAAAGAAAAGTTTCCAGCGAGAACTCGGACGATAGGCAACATCTATGCCCGGATAGAAGCGGAACCGATGGTCGATAGAGGAGGTCATACTTGCCATCAAACCTGGCGAAATGGTCCAATCTCTCAGCAAGATATTGTGCTCGAGGCTAAAGGAAACGGTCGTTCGGTTGTCGCTCCAAGTGTAAAAACTCCCTTCTGGTCGGAGATTGCAACCAAGATTCGTACTGAGGATGTTCTCGTGACGAAGCAAAGCCGAAGCCGCAGTCTTGCCTAAGAGCCAGTCGAAATGTCCGCCAACCTTAAGACCATAGACGTCCGAACGATGGAAGTTCTCACCAAAGGTCGTGCCTCGAACAAGCTCGAAATTGTCCCAGGAACGATTCCAGAAGACTTGCGGCATGAAGTGGAAGCGACCTTTCGTCTCTGCACTAACGCTTGTCATAAGTCTTTGATTTCGTTCATATTGGTCGGGATAATTGGCACTATAAAAGGTGTTGGCGCCATAACTTTTCTTCGAGAAGCCGAACTGCCAGTCGAGCTTGAGCGTGTTGTCTTCGTAGTCGCCCTGGTAGAAGAGCTGTCCCTTCCGCCAAGAACTGTTGAGCATGCCGCCGTCGCTCCTGCCTCCACCACCACTAATGCGATTCGCGAACTTACCTGTCGCGAGAGAAACCCTTGCCTCGCCTTCTCCCGTACCGAAAGAACCGCCTTGAGCGGCAAGTTCAAGGTTTCGTCCGGAATCGTGCTTCGTAACGATATTGATGGCGCCACCAAAGCTCTGACCGCCATAAACGCGACTGGCTGCCCCTTCGAGCACCTCTATGCGCTCTATGTCGCTGATGCTGACGGGAAAGTCTGCCGAAAGATGTCCTGTTTGGGGATTGCCGATGTCGATTCCGTTGAGCAGAAGCGTGACCTGATCAAAAGTGCCGCCATCGATGCTGATGTCCGTCTGAATACCAAAGCCACCACGTTGCCGGACGTCCACGCCAGTAGCTAATTTAAGTAGGTCGTTAACACTTTGCGCAGCCGCCTGCTCGATGTCTTGACGGCTAAGCACACAAACGAGCCTTGCCGACTGCAATTGCGTCAGCGGAGCCATAGTGCCGCTCACGGTCACCTCTGCCAGCTCTTCCTCTTCGACGGCGTTCTCCTCCTCATAAGAAATAACTGGAGAACTCTGCCTTTGTGCATGAGCAACTGCCGCCACACCTAATGTGGCAACGCTGAGGACACCTATCCGCACTTGCCGATGAAGGCTGGCAAAGGCGCTATAACCCTTGTTGGCAAACTGCTTCCAAGTAATTACGGCTGGCCTTTTCTGATGTCTGTGCATTGATTAATGTCTTTAATGATAAATTATATCAGTTGCATGCCTGCTTCCCTGCATTCCTTTCGCATTTCTTCGGGCCAAATGCTGGCTTGCGTTTCGCCTATATGTGCTTTGTGGAGGAGTACCATGCAAAGTCGGCTCTGACCGATGCCGCCGCCAATTGTCAAGGGCAGCGTGTCGCTAAGCAAGCGTTGGTGGAAATAGAGTTCCTTGCGCTCTTCCTTTCCTTGCAGGGCGAGCTGACGAACCAACGACTCCTTATCGACGCGAATGCCCATCGAACTGAGCTCGATACTTCTGTTGAGGAGGGGATACCAGACAAGCAAATCACCATTCAGACCAAAGAATCCGCTTTCGTTTGGCGTGCTCCAATCGTCGTAGTCGGGAGCTCGGTTGTCGTGCACTTCTCCATTCGAGAGCTTGCCACCTATTCCTATAATGAATACGGCTCCATATGTCTTGCAGATAAGGTCTTCCCGCTCTTTCGGAGTCTTGTCGGGATAGAGCTTCAGCAGTTCTTCGCTATGGATGAAATGGATGTCTTCCGGCAGGTAGGGTTTCAGTTGAGGATAGTTCTCGCAGACGTAGAACTCGGTTCGAAGGATAGCGCTATAAATCTTCCTGACGATACGACGCAGATAGGCTTCGTTGCGATTCTCGGCAAGGAGAACACGCTCCCAGTCCCATTGATCGACGTAGAGGCTGTGGAGATTGTCAAGCTCTTCGTCGGCTCGAATGGCATTCATGTCCGTAACGATGCCGAAGCCCGGTTTCGTCTGGTACTCTGCGAGTGTAAGACGTTTCCACTTTGCAAGCGAATGTACCACTTCGGCCGTAGCATCTCCCATGTCCTTGATGGGGAACGAGACGGGTCGCTCCACACCATTCAGGTCGTCGTTGATGCCAAGTCCGCGAAGCACGAAAAGGGGTGCGGTTACGCGACTGAGGCGCAATTCGGTTGAGAGACTGCTGAGGAAAAAGTCCTTGATTTTCTTGATTGCCTGCTCTGTCTGGTTCAAGGTAAGCAAAGCAGTATATTCAGTTGGTTTCAAGAGTTTGCTCATATCGTTTTCAACATTTTGCCTGCAAAATTACTTCTTTTATTTCAAATTGCCAACAAAAGAGGCCACAAAGTTGCAAAATCAATCATCAAAGTCATATCTGTCTAACAGTTTGCCGCATTTCGAGCAAAAAACTTCGTGTTTGTAGATGACATTTCCGCAATCGTTACAGCGATATGTGCGTTCCTCGTTTTTCTCCTTGTTTTCGGTGTTTGTCGTTTCCATAATGTTACGTTTTCGACCACAAAGTTACGAATAAAAAAGAGTAGAACAAAATAAATTCCATTAAATTTAGGGACGTTCTCGAAGATGACGAGTGTCGTTGGCAAACTTAACGTGTTACGATTGCATTTGTATAGTGTTACGTTTGCGATTATATAGTGCCACGTTTGCAATCGTGACTGGGGTTGTTTCATGGAAGTCCCTACTCTATCTCGCTAAGCTCGAGCCAACGCATGGATTTCTCATCCAGAAGGTCGTTCACGACGGGCAAGCGTTTGCTCATGTCTATGATTTCCTGAGTGGAGAGAGAGCCGCTGCTGAGGGCTGCTTCGATGTCCTTCTTCTCCTGCTCCAGCTCTTCTATTTCCTTTCCCAGAGCCTCGAACTCCTGCCTCTCGCGGAACGACATTTTGCGCTTTCTCTCCCCTTGAGTGTTCTGAATATTCTGAGTTTTCCGAGTGCTCTGAGCTTTCTTTGGCTCTGGCTCCATCCTTTCCCACTCGCGATACTGCGTGTAGTTCCCTGGGAAATCCTTCACTACTCCGTTGCCTTTGAAGACGAAAAGATGGTCCACTACCTTGTCCATGAAGTAGCGGTCGTGGCTGATGATGATGACGCAACCTCGGAAGTCCTGCAGGTATTGCTCCAGAATCTGCAAGGAAGTGATGTCGAGGTCGTTCGTGGGCTCGTCGAGGACAAGGAAGTTGGGGCTTTGCATGAGCACGGTACAAAGGTAGAGCCTGCGCTTCTCACCGCCCGAAAGCTTGTAGATGTAGTTCTGTTGCTGCTGGGGCGAGAACATGAAATGTTGCAGAAACTGCATGGCCGAGAGCTTCCTTCCGCCCCCCAAATCGACGTATTCAGCCGTCTTTCGGACTGCATCTATGACTTTCATCTGCTCGTTGAAGTCCATCCCATCCTGACTGTAATAGCCGAAGCGAACGGTTTCGCCCACGACGAATCGGCCGCTATCAGGCTTCACAAGGCCGAGCAGCATCTTCACGAAAGTGCTCTTGCCAGTTCCGTTGTTGCCCACGATGCCGAGTTTCTCATAGCGCGAAAAGTTGTAGTAGAAGTCCTTGAGCAGGACGAGGTCGCCGTAGGCTTTGCTCACGTACTCCGCCTCGAATATCTTGCTGCCGATGTAGGTCGATTTCATCTCGAGCCTGACCTGCTGCTCCTCAATCCTGCGATGGGCTTGCTTCTCCAGTTCGTAGAAGGCTTCCTCGCGATACCTGGCTTTATGACCTCGAGCTTGAGGCATCCGTCGCATCCAGTCGAGCTCTGTTCTGTAGAGATTAGTTGCCCTTGCCACCTCTGCTCGAGCCACTTCCAGCCTTTGTGCCCGATGTTCGAGGAAATAGGCATAGTTGCCCTGATAAGTGTAGACAGTCTCCTCGTCCAGTTCAAGAATGATGGAACAAACGCGATCGAGGAAGTAGCGGTCGTGCGTGACCATAAGCAAGGTGACGTTCGAACGCGAGAGATAGTTCTCGAGCCACTCTATCATCTGAAGGTCGAGGTGGTTCGTCGGCTCGTCGAGAATGAGCAGGTCGGGCTCCATAATGAGCGTATTAGCAAGGGCCACGCGCTTGAGCTGACCTCCTGAAAGCTGCGAAAGAGGCTTGTCGAACTCTGTAATGAAGAGTTGCGAGAGGATGGTCTTGGCTCGTCGTTCATAGTCCCACGCCTTCTGCTGCTCCATGCGGTCGAGGATGTCTTGCAAGCCTTCCTGACTGGCAGAAGCCATACAGGTCTCGTACTCGCGAATGAGGTTGGTCGTCTCGTTTCCGTGCCAGAAGCAAGCCTCGATGACGGTCAGGTCGAGCGGATAGTTGGGCGTCTGCTCGAGGTAACCTACGCGAAGGTCGTTATGGTAGACGACTTGCCCTTCGTCGGCCTGATCTGTCCCACTCAGAATGTTCAGGAGCGTGCTTTTGCCCGTGCCATTCTTAGCGATGAGACCTACCTTTTGCCCTTCGCTAATGCTGAAGTTGAGGTCGCGGAAAAGCGTCTTATCCCCCACACTTCGCGTCAGATTCTGTACTTGTAAGTATGAAATCATGCTATTTTTACTGCAAAAGTACACAAAAAAACACGAAAAACAAAAAAATATGAACTATGAACTATGAACTATGAACTATTTTTCGTACCTTTGCACTGCTTTTAGAGAAATAGCTGTCGACATTCCTTTCGGCAGTTCTTGATTTCCCCTTTATTACATTATTTATTATTATTAAGCATACGCAAATTATGCACAAAAGTGAACTTGAAGGAATGACTCTGGCAGAGCTTACCCAGCTTGCCGGAAAACTTGGTGCGGAACTTAGTAACGACCAAACCACACTCATTTACAACATATTGGATGCTCAGTCTTTGCAGGCCCCCGTCGAATCTGCTCCTAAGAAGAGAGGCAGAAAGCCAAAGGCTACAAAGGAGGCTGAGGCTAAGGCTGCCGAACCCGTTTCGGTTCAGCCTGAACAAAGCGAAGAAACTCCTGCTCCAAAGAAGCGCGGACGCAAGTCGAAGGCTGAAAAGGAAGCAGAGGCAGCTGCTTTGGCGGCTGAAGAGCAAAAGCAGAAGGCGCCAAAGAAAGAAGAAGTGATGAACGAGGCAGCAAAGGAAGAGCCTGTTAAGGCAGAAGAGACTCCTGCGCCCAAAAAACGTCGCAAGCGTATTGGTGAGACGGCACAACCCAAAGAAGAGACTGCCGACTTCATCATCGTTCAGGACATCCCCTCTGTGGAAGAACAGATAAAGGCAATACGACCCCTCTCCGCCTCCCCCGAGGGGGAGAGAACAAAAGTCTCCCCTCGGGGAGATTTAGAGGGGGTCGGCACTTCCTCTTTCAACTTTGGCGAAAACATTCGCGGAGAAGGCGTGCTCGAAGTGATGCCCGAGGGCTTTGGCTTCCTGCGTAGCAGCGACTACAACTACCTGAGCAGCCCCGACGACATCTATGTCACCCAGCAAATGATCAAGCAGTTCGGCTTGAAGACAGGCGATGTGGTGGAAGGTCCTGTCCGTCCGCCCGTGCGTGGTGAGAAGTTCTTCCCCCTGGTTCGGGTGGAGCGCATCAACGGTTGCAACCCCGACACGGTTCGCGACCGCAGTCCTTTCGAAAACCTCACGCCCCTCTTCCCCGATGAGAAGTTCCAACTCTGCTCCGGCAAGGGCGATTCTCTCTCAGCTCGAGTGGTGGACCTCTTCGCTCCTATCGGTAAAGGCCAGCGTGCCTTGATTGTAGCTCAACCGAAGACTGGTAAGACGCTCTTAATGAAGGACATAGCCAACGCCATTGCCGCCAATCATCCCGAAGCCTACCTGATGATGCTGCTCATCGATGAGCGTCCTGAGGAGGTGACGGACATGGCAAGAACTGTGAAGGCTGAAGTCATAGCAAGTACCTTCGACGAGCCTGCCGAGCGTCACGTCAAGATAGCCGGAATCGTGCTCGAAAAGGCAAAACGAATGGTGGAATGCGGTCACGATGTAGTCATCTTCCTCGACTCCATCACGCGTCTTGCACGCGCCTACAACACGGTTTCTCCTGCAAGCGGCAAGGTGCTGAGCGGTGGCGTGGATGCAAACGCTCTGCACAAGCCCAAACGCTTCTTCGGTGCAGCCCGCAACATCGAGAACGGAGGCAGCCTGACCATCATCGCTACTGCCCTCATCGATACCGGCAGCAAGATGGACGAAGTCATCTTCGAGGAATTCAAGGGAACAGGCAACATGGAGCTGCAGCTCGACCGCGTACTCTCCAACAAGCGCATCTTCCCTGCCGTCAACATCATAGCCAGCAGCACGCGTCGCGACGACCTGCTTCAGGACAAGATGACGCTCGACCGCATGTGGATTCTGCGCAAGTTCCTTGCCGACATGACCTCGCTCGAGGCTATGAACGAAGTCAAATCGCGCCTCGAAAACACAGAAAGCAACGAGGAATTCCTCCTCAGCATGAACTCGTAATAATACCTTTTTATAGAAAAAAAGAAGGCAGGGAGCGATATGCTTCCTGCCTTTATTTTATACGCGTAAAATTCAAAGAATTTTAAGAACTCGTTTTAAGGCGCGTAGAGCGCTTCTTTTTGCCTTGGAGGTACAAATATACGTCGAAGGGATTTGAAGCGATTCTGGGGCAAATTAGAGGGGTTTTCGGGGGTTCTGTATTTTCCACCATGACCGGCAATTTTTCGGGCAGAGGAAAAGGCATGCAATTCCACATTTCCGAAAGTCGTCGGCTTTGATAGAGAATCCGTACAACCGTACAAACGTACAACGGTTTTTCGAGAGAAATGCAAAGACTATATATTATATTATATAATAAGTAATTATTTCCTTAATAATATAATATAGCAAACCTCGTGTGTCTTTTTTTTGCTTGTACGGTTTGTACGGTTGTACAGAGTCCTGAAAATCAGCGAGTTGCAAAAATCGCTCCAATTGCTGCTGAAAATCGCCCCAAATCGATGCCTGAAATTTGGTAGTGTCGGAAAATTTTCGTACCTTTGTGCTGGATTTAGAAATCCATCACGAGTCTGCTTCCGCTCGGGATAGCAAATCCGCGGGTTGCCCTCCTCTCGCTTAAACGCAGACTTGCAGCGTCAACCGATGGAGCAGCGAGGGCAAACAAGTGCACTTGATTTGCCGAGTCGTGACAGAGGAAGACGAAGTCAATCCGGATGACATACGCGACGATGCGAAACGTAACACGTTAAAGTGCGCAATTTAACACGTTACAATCGCAATCGTCAAACATCAAGTTGGCCGATTATACATGTGAAGTCAGCAAACGTAACGAAGGTGGAACTTCATTTCCAAAGCCGCATTCCGACGAAGGCATGGGCGACCCACTTGTTCTGATGGACGGTTACGGCATCGTCAACGAAAAGGGAGTTGGTTGCCACTCCTGTAAGTCCGATGAAGTAACGTGAGGAGAAGTTATAGACGACGGCGGCACGCTCGTTGAAGAGCATGTTGAACTTCATCCGGCCGGCATGCTGGCTCTCGTCGTTGATGGTCAACTTGTTGCGGTTATAGACGACAAAAGTGGGGAGCAAGGTCAGGTTGAGCAGCCATTTCCGGCCGAGCACGAGGTTGTAGCCGTAGCCGCCTCCGATGCCGACATGACCCACATAGATGCGGACATCGTGATCGTCCGGATACCGCTCCTTCCGTTCGTCGCTCGTCTCGATGTTTCCGCCCTGATAGCTCAAGCCCGCAAGCCACGAGCCTGCCGACCGGCGCTGGATGTAGCTCTGATTGTAGGCCGCTGAAACGCAGTAGCGGCGATGGTTGAAGACATAGTAGCCTGTGATGTTGAAGACCTTCATGTCCGCCTCGCCCTGCTCCAGCCGAAGTGTCTCGTCTCCGAGCGTCATGTCGCCAGACAATGAGGAAGAGCGCTGATAGCTGGCGTCAATGCAGAAACGGCTTGTATAGTAATTGAAGTTCAGCTCGTAGTCGTCGTAGAAGCCCCTCAGCTTGGCGGGATTGATGGAATAGGCAGCGGAGAGACCCCGATAGGTTCCGGCTATGGAGATGGTCGTCTTGTGACTGGTGCTCAGATGGGAATTGAAGTTGACATCGTTGACAGTTCCCTTCGACCGCAGACTGTTGCCCGTCTGGTTGCCCTTGAGCTTCAGCGTCAATCCCCCTTCCGGACGGACCACATAGTTTGTGTCGTAAGGCGTGCGGAAGTAGCGGACCGTGAGGATGCTGTCGGTCTTCGTAAAGAACCTCTTCAAGCGGCTCTCGGCATGAACTTCTGAGAGACAACAGAGAACGGTCAATAGACAAAGGACAGTCCGAAAACCAACATTATATTTCGCCCTTACTACCATTTAACTATGAACTATGGACTATGGACTATGAACTGTCTTCAGAACTCATACCCCAGGTTCAGATAGAAGTACGGCTCCTTCGTCCGATTGCTGTAGCCGAAAGTCGCTCCAAGAGGGCCAAACATCGTCTTATAGTAGTAAGCAGCCTGAACGCCGAACAAAGTCTTGTGGTCGAAGATTTCCTTCAGTTTCTCAGCCTGCTGAGCCCCTGCCAGGCGGAGGAACACATAGTGGTTGGAGCCGAAACGATACTGGCCTTGAACTTGTGCGGCTATGAACTGGTCGGCAACGAACTCCACATTACCCACGCCTGCGAAAGGCATCTGCTGCTCCAGATAATGGCCAAACCAATCGCCTCCAACGGTGTTGGTAAAGATGTAGGGAACCACCTTGCCCAAAAGCATACGGCCGTAAACCATCGGCTGAAGCGTGAATCGACCGCCAAACGTGAATGACTTTCGCCAGCTTGCACTGATGTCGCTCAGACCGGCCTTGTCCTCGAGCTTGATGAGATTGTCCGTCACATAAGCATACTCGGCCTTGAAGCGCGAACCTCGCGTCGGGAAGTACCAGTCGTCTTCGCTATTGTAATCGAGGCGGGCACGATAGCTGTAATAGTGTCCGTTCGTGAGCGTGACATTCGTCGACTTCTCCGACTCGAGCTTATTGCGATAGTGCATGTAGTTCCAGCGCAAAGCCATCTGGAAATTGAAGTTGCGGAAGTCGTTGCTGATGGGCACAGCCTCAGCCTGGAACTGGTTGTAGAGGATGCTGTAGGCACGGTCGCCTCCGACGTAGAAGTCAATATCGTTGTGGCGGAAAGTGTAGTTCAGCGAAGGACGCGTGAAACTGCGAGGATGGGCCGTCAGCTCGCCCCGAGCCATGATGCGCTTGCCCAAACGAACCGTCAACTCCGTATTCATAGGCACGGCAGACTTCAAAGGCAAGTCAAGCCCCAACAGGACGGCTGCATACTCCTCCGTATCGAACCGCAATCCCACATGAGCCTGAGCCGACTTGCGTTCGCCAGCCGAAAGCACAACATACACACCATCATCATCCGGCAAGAGTCGGCATTCGGCCGTCTTATAGAAGAGGTCCACACGCATGGAAGTAGTGAGTTGCTGCTGCAAGTTGGCATCTATGCTATCGTTCTTCTGCAAATGGAACTTCTCGCGCAGGAAACGCTCGTCCTGAGGCGTCATGTTCTCGTACATGTACTTCTTGACATACTGACGCTCAGTCATTACCTTCGGCCGGATAGGATGATGAATGGGAGGCCTGTAGTTCTCCGGAAGACCAATCGAACGCTTCAAGGCCATCAGCTCATCATAGTGCCTCATTGCCTCTGCCTCGCCTCGACGAATCAAAGTGTCGATGGCTACGGGAGTGAAGCTTGCCGTGTTATAGCCAGTCGTGTTGACCTGAATATGCAAATCTGTTATGGCAATATTCTCCTCGACCTTGTTCTTACAGTTCACATCGACTATCTGACTCAAGACACCAATCGTTCCCTTCACCTCGTCGGCAGTCTTGGGAGCACCTTGAACGGTAACGCCTATAATGATGTCTGCCCCCATCTCTCGAGCAATATCGGCAGGATAGTTGTTCTTCATGCCACCATCCACAAGTACCATATCACCTATCCTTACCGGAGCAAAGGCAGCCGGAATAGCCATCGAAGCTCGCATGGCTTGAGGCAACCTGCCGCTATGGAAATCCACTTCACTGTTGTCGATGATGTTTGTTGCCACACAGGCAAAAGGAATCATCAGGTCTTTCGAGAAATCGAGCGAATCGGTATAACCCGTACAGAGTTGTCCGAAGAGTTCCGCAAGGTTCTTTCCCTTGATGATGCCACCCTCGCTAGTCTTATTCTTTCCAAAAGAAAGTCCTGTGGAAAAGACATAAGTATATTGCTTGCGACGGTCGATAAGACTTTGGTTGCGAAGGTCCTCTTTGTCGGTAATGACATAGCTCCAGTCCTGCTTGCGCACCATCGAATCGAGCGAATTGGAGTTGTAGCCGATAGCATACAGGCCACCAATAATGCTACCCATAGATGTGCCAGTTATGTAATCGACAGGAATGCCTGCCCGTTCCAGCACTTTCAGCACGCCTATGTGGGCCATTCCTTTGGCTCCACCACCACTAAGAACGACACCAACCTTCTTTCTTCCAGCAGATATACTGTCCTGCTGAGCACTCATATTGCAGCATAAAAAAGCTGCAACGAGGAGCAACCAAAACTTCTTTTTCATATCTATGAACTATGGACTATGAACTATGAACCATAATAAAGATGCTTACCTGCTGCAAGGGTATTGAGCATGAGCATGCAAATTGTCATAGGTCCCACTCCACCAGGGACAGGAGTTATAAATGAGCAAAGAGGTGCCACATTCTCGAAGTCAACATCACCTTGCAGACGGAAGCCACTCTTCTTTGTTGCATCAGGAACTCTTGTGGTACCAACATCGATAACGACAACTCCCTTCTTCACCATATCCGCCTTCAGGAAACCAGGCTGACCGATGGCTGCAATAATGATGTCGGCTTGCTGACATTCTTCCTTGAGCGTCTTGCTGCGACTATGACAAACGGTAACTGTACTGTCGCCATATTGCTTCTGCATCATGAGCTGAGCCATGGGTTTGCCCACGATATTGCTGCGACCGAGGATGACGCACTTCTTGCCGCTTGTAGGAATCTCGTAACGTTTGAGCAGTTCGAGTATGCCTTTTGGCGTCGCACTTATGTAGCAAGGCAGACCTATTGCCATTCGGCCGACGTTGATGGGATGGAAACCATCCACATCTTTCTTATAGTCGATAGCCTCTATGACTTTCTGTTCGCTGATGTGCTTAGGCAAAGGAAGCTGAACAATGAAACCGTCTACCGAGTTATCCCTGTTGAGTTTATAGACTTCTGCAAGCAGCTGTTCTTCCGTAATATCGTCCTCGAAACGAAGCAAAGTGCTTTGGAATCCGCAAGCCTCGCAAGCTAGCACTTTGTTGCGCACATAAGTCTCGCTTCCACCATCATGACCGACAAGGATAGCTGCAAGGTGTGGACGCTTGCCGCCCTTCGAAACGATATCTTCCACCTCTTTCTTTATTTCTGCCTTAATCGTGGCAGCAGTTTGTTTTCCGTCTATCAGTTGCATCTTTTAACTATGAACTATGAATTATAAACTATGAACTACATTCCAGGCATACGGCCTTTCATCATGGCCGCCATTTGCTGCATCTTGCTTTTGTCCGTCACCATCTTCATCATTTTTCGCGTCTGGTCGAACTGTTTGATGAGTTTGTTCACCTCCTGTATATTGGTGCCCGAACCCTTTGCCAATCGCATTCTGCGACTCGTATTGAGGCATTCGGGATGGGTTCGCTCGCTTGGAGTCATGCTGAGGATTATGGCTTCGATGTTCTTGAAAGCGTTATCGTCGATGTCCATATCCTTGATGGCTTTGCCCACACCAGGAATCATGCCTGCCAAGTCCTTGAGATTGCCCATCTTCTTGATTTGCTGAATCTGCTTGTAGAAGTCGTTGAAGTCGAATTGGTTCTTCTTGATCTTCCTTTCCAGGCGGCGAGCCTCTTCCTCGTCATACTGTTCCTGAGCCCTCTCGACGAGCGAAACGATATCGCCCATGCCAAGTATTCTGTCGGCCATTCTGCTTGGATGGAACGGGTCGAGCGCCTCCATCTTCTCGCCTGTACCGACAAACTTGATGGGCTTGTTAACCACGCTTCTGATGCTAAGTGCCGCACCACCTCGAGTATCGCCATCGAGTTTGGTGAGAATGACGCCTGTATAGTCGAGCCTATCATTGAACTCTTTTGCCGTGTTCACAGCGTCTTGGCCCGTCATAGCGTCGACGACGAACAGAATCTCGTCCGGCTGGACGGCATCACGAATGTCTTGTATCTGCTGCATCAGTTCCTCATCAACGGCCTGACGACCTGCCGTATCGATGATGAGCACGTCGAATCCCTGAGCCTTGGCATGCTGAATGGCATTCTTGGCAACAAGCACAGGATTGGTTGCCCCTTCTTCGATATGAACGGGAACGCCCACCTGTTCGCCAAGAACACGCAGTTGCTCCATAGCTGCAGGACGGAAAGTGTCGCAAGCGGCAAGCAAAGGATTCTTCCCTCGCTTTTCCTTGAGCAACTTTGCCAGCTTGCCACTCATCGTGGTCTTACCTGCGCCATTCAAGCCAGCCATAAGGATGATGGCGGGATGGCCTTTAAGGTTCATGTCGGTGGTCTCTCCACCCATCAGTTCGGCCAGTTCATCGTGCACAATCTTCACCATCAATTGTTGAGGTTTGATGGCTGTCAAAACGTTCTGACCGAGTGCTTTCTGCTTAACCGTATCGGTGAAAGACTTTGCCACCTTGTAGTTGACGTCTGCGTCGAGCAGGGCCCTACGCACATCCTTCAGCGTCTCGGCGACGTTGATCTCAGTTATCTTGCCTTCACCTTTCAGTATCTTGAACGACCGTTCCAGCCGTTCGCTTAAATTTTCAAACATATCTTGAGTTTTGAATTTATTAGTTATGAATTTCGAGCTCTGCCTCTACGAGGGGCATCACCACTTTGCTCAGCACTTTGTCGTTGAGGAAATGCTCGCCCTCGAAGAGTCGCATCCGCTCTTTTCCATAGTGTTTCAGGAAATCGCTCTGGCAGTTGACGAGGTTATCCTGAGTGCCAAAGAGTCCCCATACAAGCGCTTTCTCCTTGTCGTCTATGCCCTTGAAACTTTCCGCTTCCACCTGTTGGAAGGCCTGAATCATGGCCTTGTCAACTTTGAAATGCGTTGCACCGTCCTGCCGCTTATTGCGGAATTCATGGCGTCCCAAGCCACGGAAGGTCAGCAAGCGAGCCATGTGGAACGACGGATTGACCAGAATGCGTTTCTTGCCCCTTAGTTGTTCGCCATAGAGGGCTCCCATACTGGTGGCGACGATGAGATCAGGCTGTTCCTGCTCCACGAAAGTTTTTAGGAAACCGATTGCCTCGTTAGGGTTCACAGGCACGTCCGGGCTGACCACCTGCACGCCTTTCGGGTAGAGATGATTGCGCATCTGAGTGGCAGAACCTGTGCTACCGGCAGAAGCAAAGCCGTGGATGTAGAGGACCTTTTTCATTTACTTGCACATGTTATTTGCCTGCAAAGATACGAAGAATAATTCACAATTCATAATTCATAATTCATAATTATGAAAAAATGGCTAATATTATCTTCAGAAGGCAAAGTTTCGACTGCCAAGACAAATGCCATAATTTGTAAAGATTTTTCTCCAAACTGCATCACCCACCTTCAGAAAATCGCATTCGTTTGAGCCAAAGTCCGTCGAGCCCTCGTTTTTCGCATTTTTACATCCACTTGATATTCAACAACTTACAGAATCAACCATTTCATTATGGCACGAGAAATGGGACAAAAACCTGTGCTTTAGGACAATTTTGGGCATGTTTCGTGAGCCAACGAAGGCAGTTATAATTGCAAATGACTACAGCCACGTTTGCAAACTACAAGTGTGACGTTTGGATTTTAACTACGCCAAATGCTCTGACTTGACACGCTTCATCCAGCTTTTTGACAAGGAGGATTTAAAAACTTGTAAGGATTTTTCCTGCAAAATCCCTGCTTTCTCGAGCAAACGAAGAACCCCTGAAAAGTCGATAAACAACTTTCCAGGGGCACTTCCAAACAGGCTTATCGCCTTCTGTTTCGCTTACTTCAGGGCTACAGTCACTACCTTGTCAGCTTCTGCCACTACCACCTTGTCTTCGCGGAGCAGCCAGCCGAGAGCCAGATACAAGTCCTTGTCGGTCTTGATCTTAGTGGCCTTCTTGAGGTCCTTAGTGTTCAGCGCACCATTTTCATTGAGTGCATTCCAAATAGCACCTGCCAATGTTCCAACTAATGCTGTCATAACTTTAATGTTTTTTTGTTGGTTATTCCTTAATCAATCTTTATCTCTCTCATTACTAATCTGCCTGCAAAGGTACGGCAACTTATGGAAATAAACAAGTTTTTTTAGATAAATTACATGTTATATGGCATATATTTGATATTTATCAAGTGCTTTTGTGTGTTTATTTCAGGAAAAAGTATATCTTTGCGCCACTTTTAAGACAAAGATTATGCGATTCAACAAGGTATTAGCGGCATCCTTTTGCGGCATTTTGCTTACGTTTTGCGCTTGCAAACGAGAGACGAAGGACGAGAGTTGGAAACGTATTTTCGAGCAATTCACCGAAAAGGAATGTCCGAAATTCGTAGATCCGTGCACACGTTTGGATAGTGCCTGCTACGACATCGAAACCCGTACTCTCAGCTACTTCTACACCGTTCAGGACGACCTCGACAACGAAAGCATCTACTCAAACGAGGGAATGACCACAAGTTTCCACGACACCATCCTGAAAGGACTGAAAGGTAGCCTGCAAATGAAGCCTTATAAGGACGAGGGAATCACGTTCAGCTACGACTACTACAGCATTTCGAGTGGCAAATTGCTCCTCAATCTCACCTTCACTCCAGAAGACTACAATTAAAGGTGCAGCAAACCATCCAATATGCCGACCTGATTGTCGATACGGCTTCACGCCAGACAAAACAATCGGGAAAACTCGTGACGCTTACAGACACGGAGTATCGTCTGCTCGTCTATCTGCTTAGGCACCAGGGTGTTGTGTGTCATCGCGACGAGATTATCGAAGAGGTTTGGGGCGAACGTTTCCTTTATGATACTGGCACGCTCGATGTCCATCTCTCGTCTCTACGCCATAAACTTGGCTGGACAAAGGAGGGACCTGTGCGGGCCATTCGAGGTGTGGGATTTATCCTGCATCGCGAAGAGCCCAAATCCGGAGTGGTCAAGATTGATGCTTTCCTTCGCGAATTACTGATGTGTCATGAGGTCGTGATGCGGGAAAGGGATATCCGTTGCTACCTGCGGCTCACTCCTTTCGTCTATGAAATACTTGTTGACGAAGCCATCTTGCGGCAGATCTTTTCCGCCATCTTTTCCCTTTTCCTACAGCATGCTCCCGTGGGTGCTCGATGGGAAATTTCGTCGCAACTGACCATCCGTGAGTACACCTTGACGCTAACCTCAACTGGCTCTTGTCCAGACTTTGCAGAAATGGCTTCGGCAAGGCAACAGGCAGCTTTCCTCGGCATTCCCATTCGCATGGGCAACAAGCATACTTCCGAAGGAAATCTCATGGGCGTAGAGCTCGCAATACCGATGGAAAGTCTGGAATCTTAAGGCAATCTTAAGGAAAAGCCGCGAAACTTTCAGTACCTTTGCGGCCGTAAATCAAAACCTATAATTATGCATAACATATTTTCTAATTCTGAATTATTTCCAAAAACTAAACTAACAACTGTTATCTTACTGCTCTCCCTTCTCCCCTCGACGGGCGTTGGGGGAGCACTCTATGCCAACGAGATGGACACACTCTCTGTCCGCCAAATGGACGAGGTCGTGGTGGTAAGCACTCCGAAAGAGCACAACGCCCTTCGAGAGCAACCCCTCGCCTCCACGTCGCTCGGACAAGCACAACTGCTCGAAAAGAGCATCACGGGCATCAAAGACCTTTCTGCACACATTCCAGGTCTCTTCATCCCCACTTATGGCAGCCGTCTGACCAGCAGCATCTACCTTCGAGGCGTGGGTAGCCGCATCGGAACACCAGCCGTCGGCATGTACATCGACAACGTACCTCTGGCAAACATGAGCAGCATGGACCAAGACCTCAGCGACGCAGATAGAATCGACGTTTTGCGAGGTCCGCAAGGCACGCTCTTTGGACGCAACACGATTGGCGGACTCATTCGCGTCTTCACTAAAAACCCCATGAGTTATCAAGGAACCGACCTTATGCTCAGTGGTGCTACCTATAATAATTATCGCGCGCGCGTAACGCATCACCATCGCCCATCCGACCGTTTCGCCTTTAGCGCAGGCGTCGGCTACGAGCATCTTGGAGGCTACTTCCGGAACCAAGCCCTTGGCGGAAAACACGCCGACCGTAGCGACGATATTGCAGCCAATTGGCGAGGCATATTCATCCCATCCGATAAAGTCCGCCTCGACCTTACGGCTCGCTACCAATGGACGCGTCAGGGCGGTTATCCCTATGCAGCCAAGCAAGGCCCCGATGCCGGAGAAGTGGCCTACAATCGCGCCTCCAGTTACCTCCGCAACCTCCTTACGCTTGGTCTCAACGCAGAGCACGACCTCGGCCGCGTCATGATGACCAGCACCACCGGCTTCCAGTTCCTGCGCGACGACATGTTCATGGATCAGGACTTCTCCCGCGCAGACCTCTATTCGCTCCAGCAAAAGCAGAAGAGCAAGACGTTGAGCGAAGAGATAGCCGTCAAGTCGAAAGGCAACGGACGTTGGCAATGGACCTCGGGCGTCAACTTCCAATACCAATGGCTTCGCACCGATGCCCCCGTCACGTTCTATCAGGAAGGTGTCGATTGGCTATCCGATGTCATCAACAGTAGCCTGCCCGACCTCACCGAACAAGGCATGGGCCCCATGTCTATCGCGCTGAAAAACAACGTCATGCCAATGGGCGGCATCTTCCAGACGCCTACCCTCAATGCCGGCCTCTTCCATCAATCGTCCATCGAAATCGTCAAGCATCTCACGTTCACGGCAGGCTTGCGAGCCGATTACGAGCACCAGCGCATGGAGTACGACGCTCCCGGAAATGTCGATTTCGACTTTGCCATTAACAGCACACGTCCGCAGAACAGCGTCGTCCTGAACGGTCTCCACATCGCTCCCTCCTTCCTTGGCCGTACCAGCCGCCACGACTGGCACATTCTCCCCAAAGCCTCGCTTCAATACGACTTCGGCCAGACCGCCAACATCTATGCATCCGTCAGCCGCGGCTATCGTTCGGGCGGCTACAACGTGCAGATGTTCAGCGACTTGCTGCAAGTGGAGATGCGCCGCGAGATGATGAGTGCCATCGATGCCGGAACAGAAGCCTATCTCACCAACCTTTTCGCCGGCAACCCCTACGTGCCCGCAGGACATGTCGATATGATAATGGGACGCATCCGCTCGGGCATGCCCACCGTAGAGCAGCCCAATGTGGCCAAAGCCGCATCCTATAAGCCAGAAACGGCTTGGAACTACGAGTTGGGCACCCACCTCAATCTGCTCGACGGACGGCTCAAAGCCGACCTCGCCACCTTCTGGATCGAGACGCACGACCTCCAACTTAGCCAAATGGCAGAAAGCGGCATGGGGCGTATCACGGTCAATGCCCAGCGTAGCCGCAGCATCGGCATGGAAGCCGCCGTGCAGGCCGTCCTCTCCGACCACCTCTACCTCGACGGCAGTTACGGCTACACCCACGCCACACTGCGCCACAGCGGTACCGACGAGCATCCCTCCGATTTCCGCGTGCCCTTCGCACCGCAGCATACCGCGACACTTGGCGCCAAATACGTCTGGCACACACGTGGCTGGCTGCAGCACATCAGCCTCTATGCCGGAAGCAAGGCTAACGGACGCATCTACTGGACCAGGGAGAACGACCTCTCACAGCCCTTCTATGCCTTGCTCGACAGCCGTCTGACCGTCGTTCA
>JAGCXU010000158.1 GCA_017961145.1 Bacteroidaceae bacterium
GGCTTTGTGGAGAATCCGGGCTACTTCTTCGAGAAGGACGACGAGGAACACAATCGCGCCCTTGACCTTTTGCTGATGATTCAAGGCTGGCGTCGTTACGATTGGCATACCATGACCAGTCCTGGAGCGTTTGTCCTGAACCACAAACCAGAGCAGACTCCTCTTCTTGTGGGAGAGGTCAACAAGTATATGGCACAGGAGCAGGAATCGATGTATGCCGACAACTTTGTCTCCGTCAATGCAGATGGCGATACTGAGGTGAGCGACATTCTGGCTCAAGGGCAGGAAACGGCCACAAACGAAGACTATGAAACGAGGGAAGCCACTGATGGTGGCAGCGTGACAGCCTCCAGAACTCTCTCTGAAACGACTGGCAGACTGGTTCCCGTCCAATCGGACCAGTTGCTCCAACGCATGCAAAACCAGGGCGAACTGAAGACTGAACTTCTCGTCAGGGCAGGTTTCTCAAAACCAGGAGCCGAGCAATATGTCAGCGGAGAGATGATGACAGAAAATCAGGCTTTCTCCATTCCTTCGCCTCGCTTCTACGAAGGTTGCATCTTCCACCTCGCAGCAAGCGATAGTACGAAGTGGAAGAAGGGCAAACCCTACATTTGGGAGTTGCCTGGTACAGACCGAAACGACAAGCTCAACTACCCAGAGTTCTATGTCCGTCTGCGTCCTTTCTATCCTCGTTTCGTCAAGCCCTACGACTGGTACCAATGCCATTTGGCCGAGGCGCCTAAGGGTTCTGTCATTGCTCCGGAATGGGTGATGGACGGTTCCCGCATGCTCGACGAGATAACGGTCAGCGTGAAACGGGCCCGCTTGGGCAGGTTCGACCCCACGAAACCCGCTTTTGTGATAGATGCCTATCAAGCCTTCAACGAGACTTGTGACGCTGGTTTCTGTCCGGGAATTTATTATGGATTCAACCGTTTCGTGCGTGATGTTTCCAGGACTTATATTGGCGACATGAATCTTTCCCGCGATTACGACCTTGACCTCCGCATGGAAGGCAAGCAGTTGTCGAATATGTCGGCCAATACGCTCCAGCGTCTTCAGATAGGTGGAGCACTTGATCGGGATGCAGGCGTCTCTGTCGAGTCTTCCCATATTCCGCCTTCCAAGAAGGAGAAGTACAACCTCCTGAAGAACCTCGGGAAGGTCTATATCTACACGGACTACAGTCCTAGGCGTGAGGGCAACTCGCTCTACGACGGGGAAGATATTCCGACGGTTACTGTCGACTTGCGTCTCATAGATGAAGCTGGCACTCAACGGGCCACTTCTCGAGACCGTCGATATGTTCTTCCAGGCTATTCCGCTCCAGAAGAATTCTACCAGCCCGACTACTCGAACAAGCCTTTGCCCGATGTGAAAGACTATCGTCGCACCCTTTATTGGAACCCGGATCTCAAGCTGGACGACTCTGGAAAGGCCGAGTTCCGCTTCTTCGGTAATGGCAAGCAGACGCACCTGAGTGTCAGAGCCGAGGGTTTGGCAAGCGATGGAACACTCCTGACGGGAAAGAGTATGCCGGAAGACAGATGAACGACACCAGTGACGTTTGCAATTTACTAGTGTGACGTTTGCGTTTTACTAGTGTGACGTTTGCGTTTTACTAGTGTGACGTTTACAATTTACTAGTGCGACATTTGCAATCATAACGAGCGATGTGGAAAAGGTTAATATTGTGTATGTTATCAGGCCTGCTGGTTTGGGGTCTCACTTATGCTGAGGCTCCAGAGTTCAGCGTACCTCATGGCATCTACAACGAAAAGTTCCGTCTCTCGATAAGTTCACCCGTTTCGAATGCCGTAGTCTATTATACTGATGACGGAAGCGACCCTCGAGTGAACGGACAACTCTATGATGGCTCGCTCAATATAGGCTCTACCGCAGTCATTCGCTCGGCAGTTTTGGTGGGAGATACTGCTTGGAGCGAGGTCACGACTGCTTCCTATATCTTTCCTCAAAGCCTTCTGTTTCAGGGGAATAAGCCTTTTGGCTATCCTGAATACTGGGGCAAGTACTGCGAAATCTCTGGAACTGCCATAGCCGACTATGAGATGGACCCTGAGATAACGGGCAACAAGACCTACTCCACTTATGTAACAGAAGGTATCACGACCCTTCCCATCGTCTCTCTCGTTACCGACAAAGGCAATCTCTTCAACCGAGAAGCCGACTCGATAAAGGGTGGCATCTACATTTTCACAGGTTGTCCTGTTGGAGACGGAACTGGAAGAGGGTGGGAGCGACCTGTTTCTTTCGAACTGATAGGTGGCTCGGAAGAGCATGATCTGACTGTAGATTGTTGCTTGAAACTGCATGGCGGACATGGAAGACTGCCGGAAAAGAATCCGAAACATGCTTTTCGCCTGCATTTCAAGAGTGAATACGGACCTAAGAAACTCAAGTATCCCGTCTTTGGAGAACAAGGTCCGAAGCGCTTCGACGCACTTGTCCTTCGCACTTTCTTCGGCTATTCCTGGCAACATTGGGACAATGCCCAACGAAACAAAGCACAATATATCCGCGATCTTTGGACGCGAGAAACACAGGCAAAAATGGGCGACCCAGCCAGCAAAGGGCAGTATGTCCACCTCTTTCTCAATGGTCTTTACTGGGGGATGTACAATCTTTGCGAACGGGTAAGTGATGATTTTTGTGCACAACACTTTGAATCTGTGGAGGAAGAATGGGATATAGTCGAGGTGGACGGAGGAGCTGGGCAGTATCATGCCGCCATTCCGACTTACGGAACTATAGATGCATGGAATCAGATGGCTGACCTTATCTACACACTTCCCAACCATTCGAGCTATATGCATCTCATCGGGTGTGGCAGCGATGGCAAGCCAAATGCGAAATATCCGCCTCTCCTTGATGTGGACAACTTCATCCACTTCATGCTCATCAACCTTTATGGTGGCAATACAGACTGGGATCATCACAACTGGTATGCTTATAGAAACCGCTTTTGGGCATATGAAGGTTTCAGATTCATTTGCTGGGATTCGGAAAATGTCCTTGTTTCGCCAACAGAAAACCTGACCTCTAAGAACAATCGTGGCTGCCCTACAGGATTCCTCAACCGCTTGATGAAGCAAGGCATCTTTGCCCATCGCTTTCATGAAGAAGCACAACGAGCCCTCACTCATGGCGGCCCGCTGACTCCAGAATCTGCCCTTGCCACTTGGGACAGCCTTTATAATGTCATCCGGCTCGCTTTGTGGGATGAGTCTGCTCGATGGGGTGACTATCGGCGAGATGTCCATCCCTACTCGTCGAAGGGTTCGCTCTATACTCCTAATGGCGCTTATGAGTCGGAACGAATGCGCTTGTTGAAGCAATATTTCCCAGTCAGAACTGGCAACTTCATTCAACAACTTCGCGAACGAGGCTGGTTCCCCAAAGCCGAAGCACCTTCCGTCTTCCTCGATGACATAGAGATAGACTACAAAGTTCAGCCTTTATCAATGGAAAGCAGGCTGACTATGGAAGGCACAAACATCTACTACACGCTCGATGGAAGCGCGCCTGTCAACTGGTTCAACAATGATGCAGGAGCTCTTTCTCCTACGGCAAAAGCCTATGTCGAAGGCGAAAATGTGCTCTCGGAACTGGAGGAAGAAGCAATTCCCGATACCTTGATATTGCGAGCCATCAGTAATGTCGAGGGAGAGTGGAGTCCGATAGTCACCATTCACTTTGCAGTAGATACCCCAGATGACCTTAAAGAACTTAAATTCCAGAAAGACTCTAAAGACCTTATCTTTGACCTCTCTGGCCATCGTGTCACGGCTCGCGACCTCCGACGGGGCATCTTTATCATTAATGGAAAGAAAGTAATTGCCAAATGAAGGTAAAGGAAATAACTTCATTACAAGCCCAAGAGCTTGAAGCATATAGCACACTCACAGAGGCTCAACTGCGCAACAGACTTGAGCCGGAGAAAGGACTCTTCATAGCTGAAAGCCCGAAAGTGATAAGTGTAGCGCTCGATGCAGGTCTGGAACCTGTGTCCTTGCTCTGCGAACGCAAACATATAGAGGGTGATGCGCGCACTATCATAGAAAGATGTCCTGCGGAAATGCCCGTTTATACCGGCAGTCGAGAGCTCTTGGCACAGCTGACGGGCTACACCTTGACAAGGGGTGTGCTCTGTGCCATGCGTCGTCCCAAACCTCTTTCGCCAGAAGAAATCTGCAAAGATGCCCATCGTATCGTGGTCCTTCATGGTGTGGTTGACACGACAAATGTAGGTGCTATCTTCCGCTCGGCAGCAGCCCTTGGCATAGATGCCTTGTTGATGACTCGCGATTCATGCGATCCGCTTAATCGCAGAGCTGTTCGCGTTTCGATGGGAAGTGTCTTTCTCGTGCCTTGGACTTGGCTTGATGCTGAAGACGGGACACCTGCCGGCACTATTCATAAGTTGAAAGATATGGGGTTCACGACGGCTGCGATGGCTCTCAGAAAAGATGATATCAATATAGATGACCTGCAACTCAAGCAGACGGAACATCTTGCCCTCATCATGGGTACTGAAGGCGATGGCTTACCTGATGCAATCATAGATGCCGCGGACCTTGTCGTGAAGATTCCCATGCATCATGGTGTCGACAGCCTGAATGTGGGAAATGCCGCAGCAATTGCTTTTTGGGAGTTGAGGAAAAGATAGCTTAGGGCTACATGTCGTATCTCAGGTTCTCCCAGTCGGTTTCCTGATCGAGCTGGGCCATGAAGTCGTCGAGAACGCTCTGGTCTATGTCGCCAAGTTCGAACTCCTTTAGCGCATCCTTGCGTATCTCGGCAATCCATGCGCGACGGGCTTGTACATAGTCCTCATGAACCTGCTTTGCCGTTTCCTCAGTTATCTCATCAATGCCATAATACTCGCAGATGAGGCGATAGCTCCAAGCCCATCTGTACTCGGCATAGTTGTCATTTGCGCGGACAAATTCCTCCCTGATATCTCGAATGGTGTTGAGCGAGCCGTCCTTTATTGCGGCAACTATGCGTTGTTCCTCGCTCAGAGGAATAAGCAAGCCACTCAAGTCGCTCCATTTTCCTGTGCCTACAGAAGAGATGGGGCGTTCCAGGCGATGTCGCTTCATGACTGCCCCCATATAGATTCGCAGGGCAATGTCGTAGTATTTAATGCCTTTCTTGAGCGATGAGTTCTTGATGACATAGTCGTGGAAGTTGTAGGTTGCAACATCGCCGGATGCCTCTTGGAGTAGTTCGAGCGTCCTTTTCGCCACCATGATGCCGCCAACGGAGAAGGGAGAGAGCCAGTCGAAGTTGACAATGGAGTTCTTGCCTTTGTCATTTCGCTTGTCGCGTTTCGGCCATTTGCGAATGTCGCGATAAAGTCCGACAGTTGTAAGGTTGCGACCTGGCACGAGATACATGTCGTCGCCATATGCAATGAGGTAGGAGAAAGGCAGTTTCCTGGTGTCTGGATGGTGCATGAGTTTGCCGAAGCATACGCTGAAAGTACCTATCCTGGCAGGCATCAGGATGTAGCCACCGCTGGCAGTCTTAGTGCCACGTTCCAGTATTCCCCAGTGCATAGGTCCCATCTTGTAGGCATGATTCGAGAAGTTCGTGCCGGAACCTGCATTGTAGAAAGAGAACATGCCACCTATGAGTAGCGAGCTCTTATGGTGAGAGGCGGAGAAGGGGCCGCAGAAGGCAGCACAGGCTTCTCCATTGCTCATGTAGCAATTCGCGAAGAAGAGGCTGTTTTCGGCAGTGAAGCCGTCCGTTATCTTGCAGGCTTCGCCCACGAAGCAATTCTCGAGTTTGCAGGCATTGGTAATGGTCGAACCATTGTAGATGACCGAGTTTTGGCAGATGACGCCAACACCTATTGTGACGATGGCGCCTGGTATGCTCTTCAGGGTGCAGTCGCGAAGTCGGAGAGCTCCGTCAATGGTGCAGCCGTCGCTAATGTGGCAGTTCGTGATGTCGTGGGTTGAGGTGATGCGCACATCGTTGCCAATGGTGGTGACTGCGAGGCTGTGGTCGGCAATACTCTTCTTAATGAGCTTTCGCACAATGCCGGTGAATTCCTTGTCCTGCTCATATTTGACCATGAGGGAAGCAAGTTGGGAGTTGAGACCGTCGAAGATCATGACATTTCCGTCGCCCACTTCATTGAGTACAGGAATGACACATCCCTCGCCGAAGGAAGCGTCGGGGGTGGTGTTGATGCAGTCAACGTCTTCGATGAAGCAGTCGTTTCCAATGACACAGTTGCGTAGTGTGGCTCGACAGATGCCACTATGCTTGATGAAACCTTCGCTTATCTCTATCGTTTTGTGAAAGGCTCCGAGCGTTACCTCACCATAGAAGTCTGTATTTCGAATGTAATCTGAGCAGAAATCGTCTGCCACTTTAATGTTATCCCAATCTTCTGCCGTGCAGCCCTGACTCTTGAGGGCAGCAATTTCGCTATCGTTAAGTTTCCTCATAAACCAATCTTTTTACCTGATATAGTTCTTTTGACATGCAAAAGTACAAAAAAACTATGAACTATGGACTATGAACTATGAACTTTTTCGTATCTTTGCAAAAACTTTTATGCTATGTACTATATAAGTAAAAGATTGGTGATATCTGCCAGCCACCGCTTGGAACTGTCCTATCCTAGCTCGTGCAGTCAGTTGCATGGACACAATTGGACCATCGTGGTTTACTGCAAGGCTCGTGAACTCAACAAGGACGGGATGGTAGTTGACTTCAAGCTCATCAAGGAGCGCATCGAGTCGCAGCTCGACCATGCAAACCTCAACGAGGTGCTCCCCTGCAATCCGACAGCCGAGAACATCGCGAAGTGGATATGCGACCAACTGCCCGAGTGCTATCGCGTCGATGTGCAGGAGACTGAGGGCAACATGGCAACCTACGAAGAGGATTGAGAGCATATGAAATTTAGAAAATAAGAAATTTAGAGAATAAGAAATGTAGGGTTTCTTCTTATTTTCTTATTTTCATCATTTCTTAATTTTCATTATGAAAATAAACGAGACATTTGTTTCACTTCAGGGTGAAGGACACTTCACGGGCACACCTGCCTTCTTCCTTCGCCTGTCGGGATGCAACCTGCAGTGTCCCTTCTGCGACACACAGCATCAGACCTTCATAGAGATGAGCGAGGATGAGATTGTGCAGGAGGCGAGTCGAGAAAAGCCTCGTCACATTGTCATTACTGGTGGAGAACCTGCCTTGCAACTCACGCAGTCATTAGTCGACAAACTGCACGAAGCGGGTTTCTTCATACAGGTCGAGACGAATGGCACCTTGCCACTTCCTCAGGGCATCGACTGGGTGACGTGCTCGCCCAAAAGCCTCACCCCAGCCCTCTCCAAAGGAGAGGGAGTACAGACCGTTGACGAACTGAAAGTCCTCTTTATGGGAGATGGCACAGACCCTGAAGAAATGGTCTCCCCTATCCTAGGAGAGGGGACGGGGGTGAGGCTTTTCCTCCAGCCCCTCGATACAGGCGACGAGATGCGCAATCGCATCATCCTTCGCGACACGATTGCCTACATCCTTCAGCATCCCAAGTGGTCGCTTTCCCTGCAGACGCACAAGATGCTTGGAATAAAGTAAAAACAATAGAGGCGCTACCAATTGGCCGCGCCTCTACTGTCCTTTTTATTTAACTAAGGTTTTTCGCCCGTCCTTGATGTTGATGCCCTTCTGCATCTTGTTCAAGCGTTGACCGCTTAGATTGTAAATGTTCTCGCCCTTTAAGGGAGAGTTAGAGAGGGTCTTTATTCCTGTCGCCGTCTCTACGCCTGCATAGCTCACGGCTTTCGTGTCTGCGAAGCGGATGTTGTAGAGCTTTACTGTTTCACCGTTTGCAGCGACAGGGATGCGGAGCAATTCGCCGTCCTTGAATGTATTGAGGTCCATGCTGTAGAGGATGAAGAGCAGGTCGCCGTTGTCAAGTGTCTCTATGCAGAGCGTGTGTCCGTCTGTAGCAGAGCCAAGCGTGGCATTGCTCGTGTCGATAGTCACGCCCGCAGGCAACTGTAAGCAGAACTGCAGGGCAGTCATGTCTGTTGCACCTGAAATGTTCATTGTTGCTTCGTTTGCCTGCACCTCAAACGAGAGGTTCTGGGCTGTTGCACTGCCGACAATTGCCGCAAGTGCGAGTAGGATTGTTTGTATTCTTTTCTTCATAGTGATTCCTTTTGCTTCGTCAACTTTTGCGAATCATGCTGCCTTCGCAAACATCGGCGAATAAAATTCTTTAGTTAATTCACCAGCTGTTGTAATTGTTGAAACCGGTGCAGTATCAGCAGCATTAGCAAATGAACTTGATGCACTTGATAAATCTGCACCATTCCAATCAATAGCAATAGCATTAAATGATGGCGTTAATTCTTCACCTGTTAAAGTTGTATCAAATTTATTACCATTAGCATTTGATCCATGTGTATATTTACCACCTCTTTTATATACTGTATCAGCATTTATATTATTAAATGTAATTTGACTTTGAGTAATTGATGACATATTTTTATAATTATTATATTTTTATTATTTATCTATTTAATTCAAATGAATAACGAGTTCCTGTTACGCCTTCATATATGTAAATTTGATATGTTACATTATTAAATACTTTAGTTGAACCTGTTGTTACTGATGTGTCTGGATCTGCTGAACTACCAGGTACTAAGTTAGCATCGGCAGGTACAGCAACATACCATATATTTCCTGCGGTTCCACCTTTTATTAATTGATCTATTGATGTAGGTAATGTTGTACCTAATTCATACCATCCACCGCCGTTTTCATAACTTGTTACAATAGGACTAATAGTAGTCATTGATAATGGATTTGTTTGACCTGCATACCAATAATAAACTGTTTGAGGTGCTGCATTATTCTTTATTATAGCAATGATGGCAGCGATGTCTGCCACATCGACTGTGCCATCTTCATTCACATCACCCTTCAAGGGTTCGTTGTTACCACTTTGTGCAAATGCACTTACACTCACGAGCAGCGTTGCTGCAAAAGTCAAAAATAATCTTTTCATTGTTATAAAGCTTTAGGTTAATGGTTATTCGGTTTGATGAGGACAAAAAAAACGTGGACTTCATTCGTCTACGTTTCCCAGGCATCGCCAAACGCCATACTACCATATCCGAGTAAAAGCCCACGCCGAACCGACGTGAGCATCCTTGCTTTACTCTTGGTAGTTTCATTATTTGGCGAATAAGGGAAACAAGATTCAAGCGGACGCTTCTTTGTCTATATGTCTAATTCCTTTTGTTTATGCCATAGGCGAGTTGTTTTACATGTTTTCGAAGGCAAAGATACGATTAATAATTCAAAATACAAAATATCTTAATTCAAAATTATTTCAATTGGAAAAAACGCGAGAAAACCCCAAAACACTCATCACTCTACACCAATGCCCCTTAAGGCTGTGAAATATAAGAGATTGCGATGGTGTAGAGTGGGTGAAGAGTGGTGTAGAGCCTCTACACCTATGCTACTTTTTGATTGTCAGCCGATTATGGTAGGTCGGTGTAGAGTGTAGAGTACTTTGCGAAAAATGTTTTTCCAACTCTCTTCAAGGAGGAAAGTCAAACACAGGCAGGAGCAAATGCAATCATAACGTGCTATGATGACCAACATAACACGTTACGTTTACCAACGTAACTGGTTAAGTTGGAAATGATGGCTTGTTGACTCGCGTCTTGTTTTCCTCTTCGAGGGTGTAGAAGGAACTGCCGTCGAAGCAATGGGTGCAGATGCGTTCTTTCGGGAGGCCGATGGCACGGACAAGTGTCTCGAGCTTGGAGAAGCGCAGCGAATTGAGGTTCAAGCGGCGGGCAATCTCCTCGACCATGCGTTTGTACTCGGGACTGTCGGTGCGGGTGTAGGCTTCAAGGTTCTTGCTGTCGTCGCCCTCAAACTCCTTGATAATGCGGCGGGTGATGAGTTCCAAGTCGCTCTTGCTTGCGCTGTAATTAACAAAAGGACAACTGTAAACCAGCGGGGGACAACCGATGCGCATATGAACCTCCTTGGCTCCAAGGTTGTGAAGTTCTTTCGTGTTGTCGCGCAACTGTGTGCCCCTGACGATACTGTCATCGCAGAAAAGCACGCGTTTGCCTTCCAGAACCTCTCTGTTGGCAATGAGTTTCATCTTGGCAACAAGGTTTCGCATCTCCTGATTGCTGGGAGTGAAGGAGCGAGGCCAAGTGGGTGTGTACTTGCTTATGGCGCGCATGAAGGGACATTTGTGTCCTTCTGCATAGCCGACAGCCATACCTACACCGCTATCTGGAATGCCGCAAGCACAATCGACCTCAGTCTTGTCTTCCATTCCCATTACTCTGCCACACTCGTTTCGCACCATTTCCGTGTTCTTGCCTTCGTAGCTGCTGGTGGGGAAACCATAGTAAACCCAAAGGAAAGCACAGATTTGCATGCGAGGATTGGCAGGTCGAAGCACTTCCATCTGCTCTGCATTGATGCGGACAATCTCGCCAGGACCGATGAAATGCTTTGTCTCGAAGCCCAAGTTGGGGAAGGCAGAAGTCTCGCTCGTCACAGCCAAAGCCCCTTCCTTGCTGCCCACCACGATGGGTGTTCTGCCCCAAGAGTCGCGGGCTGCTATGATGCCGTTCTCGGTGAGGAGCAGCATGGAACATGAACCCTTGATGTGCTTGAAGACAATCTCGATGCCATCCACGAAATCCTTACCTTTTATAATAAGCAGAGCCACAAGTTCCGTCGGGTTGATCTTGCCGCTGCTGAACTCGCTGAGGTGTCCGCCTTCGTCGAGCAATTGCTGTGCCAGTTCCTCCTGATTGTTGATTTTTGCAACAGTTACAATAGCGAAGCGACCCAAATGACTGTTCATCAGCATGGGTTGAGCATCGGTATCGCTGATGACACCAATGCCCGACTTGCCCACAAACTTGTCGAGTTCAGGCTCAAATCGAGTGCGGAAATAAGTATTTTCGAGGTTGTGGATGCTGCGCAGGAACTCGCCTGAGTCGCTCAGAGTGGCCATGCCACCACGTTTCGTGCCAAGATGTGATTGATAGTCTGTGCCGTAAAAGAGGTCAGTAGCGCAGCTTTGCTTCTGAACTGTTCCGAAGAATCCACCCATTCGTTTCTAAATTAAGAGTTAAGAATGAAGAGTTAAGAATGAGAGTTACCTCACTCTCGCTCCTCATTTTTTCGGTTGCAAAAGTACGGCAATTCGCGCTTTTCTGCAACTTTTTCCTGCCTTTTTTTTTATTAAAAAGCAAGAAAAAGTATGCGAAATGCTTAGTTAGTTGGGGTAGATGAGTTTGAAGTCGAGTTGTTTGCGGTAGAGATCGGCATGGGCGACCTGTACTTTGACGCTATCTCCGAGGTTGTAACAATGGTGATAGCGGCGGCCTTTCAGGCAATAATTGTTCTCGTCGAAGTCATAGTAATCACCCTCGAGGTCGCGAAGAGGTATCATGCCTTCGCACTTATTCTCATCTATCTCGACATACAATCCGAACTCCGTGACTCCTGAAATCGTGCCTTGGAAGGTCTCGCCCAAGTGGTCGCTCATGAACTCGACCTGCTTGTACTTGATGCTTGCCCTTTCAGCCGAAGCCGCAGTCTGTTCCATATCGCTACAATGTTCACAGAGTTCCTCATATTTCACCTGGTTGACATTGCGACCGCCCTCAGCATAACGGGTGAGAAGACGATGCACCATGAGGTCGGGATAGCGGCGAATGGGGGAGGTGAAGTGTGTGTAGTAGTCGAACGCGAGACCATAGTGACCGCAATTATATGTGCTGTACTTGGCCTTCATCATGGCTCTGAGCGTAATCATCTCGATGACATTCTGCTCGCGTTTGCCTTTGACGTCGTCGAGCAGGCGATTGAGGTTGCGGCTTATGTCAGTCCGATTGCCAGTTGTCTTCAGCCTGTGTCCGAACTTCTTCACAAAGTCGGCGAGGTTCAAGAGCTTTTGCGGATCGGGATTTTCGTGGATGCGATAGGGGAGAACCTTGGGCTTGACGTTCTTGGGAACCTTTCCTATGCTCTCGGCAACTGTTCTGTTAGCCAAAAGCATGAACTCCTCGATGAGTTTGTTGGCATCCTTTGCGACCTTGAAGTACACGCCAGTCGGGTGTCCGTCGGGTTCGATGTTGAAGCGCACTTCACATCTGTCGAAGTCGACTGCCCCGTTAGCGAAGCGCTTTTGACGCAGCATCTTTGCCATACGATTGAGGATGATGAGCGGCTCGGCAAAGTCTTCCGCAGGTTTTGCTTCTTTGCAATCAGGAGCAGGCAATGGAGCGGAATCTCCAGGAGCCTTGTAATCTTCCTCGCTTGCCTCGTGATGGTCTTCGAGGACCTTCTGTACTTCCTCGTATGTGAAACGCCTGTCGCTTCGAGTTACTGTGTGAGCCAGCTTCCAATCCTTCACTTCGGCCTTTTCGTTCATGTGGAAGATGACCGAATATGTCAGTTTGTCTTCGTCTGGACGGAGCGAGCAAATGAAGTTGCAAAGGCGTTCCGGCAGCATGGGAACTGTGCGATCCACGAGATAGACGCTTGTCGCGCGCTTGTACGCTTCCTTATCTATAATAGAGCCTTCCGTGACGTAATGGCTGACATCGGCAATGTGGACACCCACTTCCCACAGCCCCTTCTTGATTTCACGAATGCTGAGGGCGTCGTCGAAGTCTTTTGCGTCATAAGGGTCGATAGTGAAGGTGAGCACATCTCGCATGTCGAGTCGTCGCTCAATCTCAGCTTCGGTGATGCCTGGAGTGAGTCTGTCCGCAGCTTTTTCCACGGCTGAGGGATAGACGTAGGGCAGTCCGTACTCTGCCAGGATAGCGTGCATTTCGGCATTATTCTCGCCAGTCTTGCCAAGTATGTCAACCACTTTGCCAATCGGATTCTTAGCTCTGTCCGGCCATTCCACGATACGAACGACGGCTTTGTCTCCCGTCTTGCCTTTCTTGAGGTTATCTTTGGGGATGAAGATATCGTTGGCGAGTGTCCTGTCCTCAGTCAGGAGGTAGGCATAGCCCTTTTGAACTTGCAAAGTTCCCACGAAAGTCTTGTCGCTTCGCTTCACAATTTCTGTGACTGCGGCTTCGCGAACATGGTGCTTTCTGCGGGCAAGAAGGGTGACCTGAACTATGTCGCCATCCATCGCATGCAGGCTGTTTCGCTCAGCTACAAGGATGGGTTCGCCACCTTCAGCAGGTTCGAAAGTGTTCTTTCCGTTTGCCTTTCGGTGGAAGATGCCGGTCATCACTTGCGAAGGCATGTTCAGAGTGTAGTACCCACGCGGTTGTTCCTTGATGAAGTCATCCATAAGCATGCCCTCGAGCACGTCTATGAGGAGCATTTTGGCTTGGCTCGTCCGCAGATGAAGCTGCTTGCAGATTCCCTTCAAGGGAAATGTGACGGCTGGGTTTTCTTGGAAAAAGTCAATGACAACCCTTTCCAGATCGGTCTTTCGCAGTCCTATGCTGCCTGTTTTCTTCTTTCCCATAACTCAAATGTTTTCTGCAAATTTACAAATTTTCCACGAGACTTGTATCACTTTAGTGAAGAAAATTACAAATTTTCTTGTGTTTGCCGAGTTGACTTTGCAGGCGAGGGTTTCAAACGCTCCACGTTATGATTCCAAACATAACACTTTACGTTTGCGATTGTAACACTTTACGTTTGCGATTGTAACACTTTACGTTTGGCAACTTAGCACGCCATCTTTGACAACTCGACTTGTCAGAGTCGCTCACTTATCTCTCCAAATCGACCAATTAGGCAGAATAATGAATTGCGAATTATGAATTATGAATTATATTTCGTACCTTTGCAGGCGCAAACTACATTAATCAGGAAAACTGACACACCTATGAAATATGCTTTAGTTACTGGTGGATCTCGCGGACTTGGACGAGCCGTCTGCCTCAAGCTGGCTGCCCAAGGCTTGCCCGTCATCATTAATTATCAGAGCAATCAGGCTGCTGCAGAGGCCGTCAAGGCTGAGATAGAAGCTGCAGGAGGAACGGCTGAGCTGATGCCTTTCAATGTGGCAAACGAAGAGGAGGTTGACCGTGCTTTCGAGGCTTGGACGGAAACTCATCCCGAAGACTACATCGCCTACCTCGTCAACAATGCCGGCATCCGCAGAGATGGCATGATGTTCATGATGCCGACGGAAGACTGGAAGGCCGTCCTCAGCACGTCGCTCGATGGCTTTTACTACGTCACTCGTCGTTGCCTGCCAGCCATGCTTCGCAAGAAACATGGGGGAAGAATCGTGAATATGACTTCTTTGTCGGGCCTCAAAGGCTTGCCCGGACAGACGAACTACAGCGCAGCAAAGGCCGCACTCATCGGTGCGACAAAGGCTCTGGCACTCGAAGCAGCCGCTCGCGACGTGACGGTCAACGCCGTCGCCCCAGGTTTCATCGAGACAGACATGACGAAAGACCTGCCAGTCGACGAGCTGAAGCAGCAGATTCCTATGGGCAGGTTCGGTCGTCCGGAAGAGGTTGCAGAGTTGGTTAGCTTCCTGCTTTCCGACGCAGCCGCTTATATAACTGGCGAAGTCATCTCCATAAACGGCGGACTATACACTTAGTTCATAGTTATGAGTTCATAGTTCATAGTTGATTTGGCTAATGTTTAGAGAAATAGATATACTCGAACTCCTGCCACAAAGGCCGCCATTCGTCATGGTGGACCACTTGACGGATTACAGCGAAACACAGAGTTCGTGCGACCTTACCATTCGAAGGGACAATGTCTTCTGCGAGAACGGAGAGTTCGCGGCTGCAGGTCTCATCGAACATATCGCGCAAACTTGTGCCGCTCGACTCGGCTACTATAATAAATATGTGTTGAAGACAGGCGTTCGTCTCGGCTTCATAGGTGAGGTGAAAGACTTGAACATCGCTCGTCTGCCTCGCGAAGGCGAGACAATCAGCACGACAATCGTAGTCATGCAGGAAATATTCGACGTCACTCTCGTATCTGCCGAAGTGCGAGTCGGCGAGGAAACTATTGCCACAACCCGTTTGAAGATTGCTCAAGGAGAACAGAGCGAGGACTGAGATGATGCAGGAAAAGGAACTGAAATACTCGCGAGAATTCGAAGTTCGATTCAGCGAAGTGGACATCATGGGAGTTGTCTGGCACGGAGCTTACCCGCTCTATCTGGAAGATGCGCGAGAAGCTTGGGGACATCACTACGGCCTCTGCTATGATGATTACCTGAAGAACAATGTCTTTGCACCAATTGTGGATATGGACATACGCTATCATCGCCCCATCTTCTACACGACAAAACCCCGCATAGACATCTCCTACAAGTTCACTCCGGCAGCCAAAATCATCTTCGACTACGAGATTCACGACACGGAAGACGATACCTTGTTGACCTCCGCTCGCACCATTCAGGCCTTTACCGACCAGCAATATCAACTCATTCTCGAGAATCCGGAGTTCTATCTCCGCTGGAAAGAGAAGTGGGGACAAACAGATTAACAGCATGAAACTACAAGATAACCTCTTCACAATCCTTGCGAAGGAAGCAGAACAGCCTGCCTTCCAGATAAGCATAAACAAGGATTGGCCCATCTACAAGGCGCATTTCCCAGGCCATCCCATTACCCCTGGCGTCTGCATCGTGCAGATGATACAGGAACTTTTGCAGGTCTATCTTGGTCGCGAGGTTAACCTCATCAAGGCAAAGAACGTGAAATACCTCTCCATCATCTCGCCAGAAGAAGTTTCTGAACTAAATGTCTCCTTCACTTTAATCGAGGAACAACCAGATGGAAGCCTCAAAGTTCATGCTCAGGTCACTAGCGGAGGAACCATTTACACCAAGCTCTCTGCAACCTTTGAATAAGCTAAATCCCCTCATATAACAATAGCCTCCTGCAAACCCATGCAGGAGGCTATTGTCTTTTATGCAGGAGTTCGTTATTGCCCAGCCATGATATTCAGGACAGCAACAAAGTCGGCAATTGTAATATCACCATCCCCATTTACATCTGCTTCACCCGGAACTTCCTGACCAGCCATAGCGTTCAAGACTGCCACACCATCTGCAATTGTGACTGCTCCGTCGTCGTTGACATCGCCAAGAATGACAGGCTTGTCGGCATAGATAACCAAATCAAAGTCATTAACGTTAACATCCTTGAGGACATTCTCGCCGTAAACGATATATCCAGTGTTGGCCGAGATGTCGCGAGTACAGTTAGTTCCTTCTTCACCCTCGGCGAGGACAAGAGTGTTGCCATAGCTACCAGTCTTTCCACCACCGATGACAACGGTACCTTTATCAACCCATTCATAAGCATAGGTGCCGTGAACGCCACCACTTGCAAGAGGATCTGCAGTGAAGAAGGTGCCAAGAGGAGTGATGCTGATAGGTTCTTCCGCTTCTGCCTCTGTGTCAAAACTCTCATAGTCACCTACAACGAGAAGCACAGGCTGACCTGCTTCTGCTTGCTCTACCTTATTAAATGCATAATGAGCTTTGCCTTTGTCGCTGATGGCTCCCTGATAAGCATAGATGTCTGCACCTTCAACAGAGAAGGCAGAGGGATAGCACATGAATATCATACTGTTGGGCATGACATTCTTTACAACGCTTTCTTGAACTTCTTCGCCTTCATCGAAGTCGCTCACGGGTTCAATGAAGAAAGCACTCTTTGAACTTACTGCTGCATCGTTCCACGTAACGAGACTATGGCCAGCATTCTGAGCATGGAGATAAACGGGCTCAGAGTAATAACCTTGTCCTTTGAGATTGCGGACTTCGATGATTACCTTGCCATATCCTACTGCTTTAACATTGAAGAGGGCAGGCGAGAGTCCGAGTGTAAGGTTAGTGCTTCGGCTGGCGCCATTGAGGTAAAGACCGCTTTTGTGCTGGATGACATAAGCACTGTCGCCTTGAGCAATGAAGCGGAAGGCAACCTGGTCCATTTCATTGATGAGGTCCTCATTGATGAATCGAATGGCCTGGCCGATGGTAACTTCCTCGAGAGATGAGAAACCTTCGAGGCCGTCTTCTCCATTGTTGGCAGGAGCTGCATAGTTATCGAAGAGGTCACCAAGGGTAGCATTCTCTGCATCGGCTTTGTTCCAATGGTGTGCTTCGTAGCTCTCTAAACTGTCAAATTTGAAGGCATACCACTTGCCAGGCTCGACAGGATTTGCAGTGGCGAAGATGTCGCTTGCTCCATTCTTGATAGCTTCTGTATACGCATCAAGTTGAGATTGTGAGTAGGCACCGCCTTTGAGGTAAGCTGTTGCTGCCTGAATCAAGTCTGCCAGAATGCTGGCTTGGTTGTCAGGCATCCAGAAGCCTGGTTTTTCGCCAACAGCAATGAGGGCAGACAAGTCCTTGTTTGCAGCGATAGCAGCGGCAAGAGCACTTGGGTCTGCAAGGACAGCCTTGAATGCATCGAGAGCGTCCTTCAAGGCATTGTACTCTGTCATATCCATCATCTCATCCATGTCAACAGCTTTTGCAACAGTGAGTGCCGAGTCGATGGCATTAGCTGCATCACCCATTTGGCTCCATTGAGTGTTGCCGTCAATGGTGAGCTTGTAGAGCTGGAATGTAGAGAAGTGACCATAGCCGCGACCTGTAGTTGTGTCGTCAATGTAGAGGCGGAGGTACTGATAGCCTTCAGGAAGGGTGACGGCATTAGAGTAAACGGTCAAGCCTGCTGAGGCATTCTTGGAGAGATCGAAAGAGCCGAGTTCTGTCCAACCTTCTTCTGTCATGCTTTCGAGAGCGCTTTCATCGTTAGTGCCGAAGATGCCAAGGGAAGTGATGTGGTCGTTTGTGGCGTTACGACGACGCATGAAGCACTGAATGTCGCCTTCGACAGGTTCTGCGAAAGCCACTTGGAAGAAGTGTGTATGGTTGGGAACGCTGCTGCTCCAGTCGCTGTGCCAGAATGTGCTGGTGTTGTCGTCGAAGACATTATCGAAGCTGCTACCTTCTCTGGTTTCAGAGTAAGGACTGCTGTACTGCTGTGGTGTGGTGATGAGGCCCTCGCTTCTTTCCATAATGTATTGGTCGTCCTTTGCCTGAGCGATGGCTGCTTCTGTTTCGGCAATGAGGTCTTGGAACATGGAAACGAGAAGTTCGTGATCCTTGATGGGAGCGTAGGCATCGACGAGCTCAGCCACATCTTCGTCGCTGACAGGTTCCAGAATCCATTGACTCGCACCTGCACCTGCTGTCCAACCAACGATGTTGCTGGCATTGCCTGAGCCGTTGCTATGATTGTTGCAGTGCAGATATCCGTAATCTCCTCTGTCGCTGCGTTTCATGACAACAACGACTTTGCCATCTTCTGTGCGTCTGATGAACTCGAACTTCATTTCTGTCTGGCTGTCTTTGGTAAGGAGTGCTTGTGAGCTTTGAGAGCAATCGTTCAAGATACCATCGGTAGCGATGTTCATCATCTGAATGAAACCAGTTTCCGGATTGTTGGTCAGCTTCCATAGGTAGCGGCAATCGGTACTGTCGATGTCAGCCCACATTGCTTTCCCTTCGTCGAGTGTGGCATACATTGCCTTTTTAGGATGGGTTGTGACAGTCTGTATGATGGGATTTCCGTCTTCGTCGGTCTCCCCTGTATCAACTTGAGATGTCCTTGTCCACTCCATTGCGCTGACAATTCTATAGTTGCCATCGGCAATGGTAAGCGTGACGAGTGATGCCATGATGGCTGCGTAGCTTGTTTCGATGTTATCGATGATGGCATTTATCTGCTCTAGTGTGACATCGGGATCATCTGTCGAGAGGATTGTGAGAGCCTGTTCCATGTTTTCGACAAAGGTGTTGTAGACTTCATCGCTGCAGTTGTACTGGCCGATTTCTGTGCCTCGATCGATGGTTTCACTGCCGTAATTGGGCAGATAGTCGGAGTATTTGCCGAAGCATACATTGAGTCGCGCAATTGCGGCAGAAATGTCGTCTATGCCTTCTACAAGGGCTTCGTAGATGGTCAAACGACGCGAACCTGCCACACCTCCATTCCATGTGACAGGAACTGCACCACTATAACTCATGTCGATATACTGCCCAGAAGAGTTCTTGAAGCCAACCTCGCTTCCATTCACCTCGATAGTGAAGTAGAAAGGTTCTGTCCTCATCTTGACGCTGCCGCCATTGCCTGTGCCTTCGATGAAGATGTATCGGCCAGTTGCTACGTTTTTAGCGGCAACTGTTTCATTAGAGAACTCGAACTTCCAGACATATTTCATGTTTTCAGGACCTGTAGGAACTTCGGAGTCGACGGTTGCTGCGAGGGCTCCGTCGTTGTCGTACAGCCAGGAAATGAGGCTGCTGTGCTGGGCATTGCCCTGAATCACATAGTACTTGTTGGCTTGTGGTTCGGTCACGGCATTGCCGATTCCTGCAAGGCTCATCGTTTCTGCGAGCATAGGTATTGCTGCGAGACAGGAGAGAATGAGTGTGGCAAAAGAGGTAATTTTTCTTTTCATGGATGGTGTTTCGTTTAGTTGTTGAAATTGATATGTTGTGTCTTGTCGTTAAACTTCAAGTGTGAACTCTGCAAACGTCGCACTATTAAATCGCAAACGTCGCACTATTAAATCGTAAACGTCGCACTATTAAATTGCAAACGTCACGTTAGTAAATTGCAATCGTCACACTAGATGTTTGCCAACGTCACTGCAGTCGTTTTCTGTTTTGACCAGGTATGTTGATAATCAATGTGTTATTTCTCCAGACATGCGTCGAGCAGAGTGGTGATGGCTTCCTTGTCGAGATGCTGGCCGATGAAGACCAGTTTCTGCATTCTGTCGCCATATTCCTCGTCCCAATCTCTGCGAAGATTGGCATCTCGCTGCTTCATCATCTCCAGTTCGGCTGCGGGCATTGTGGCATACCATTGCCCGATATTCTGCAGTTTCACTTGCTTTCCTGCCTGTTCAAACAGGTAGCAGACATCTTCTTCGCCTTTGAAGTAGCAGATGCCTTTTGCCCTGATGATACCTTTTGGCCAGAGTCGAGCCACGAAATGGTCAAAGGCACTGAGGCTCAAGGGCTTGCGTCGATAGTAGACGAATGTGCCTATTCCATATTCTTCGGCTTCTCCTTCGTCGTGATCATGATGGTGATGGTGGTGATGCTCATGGTCGTGATGGTGCTCTTCGTGTTCATGGTGATGGTGTTCGTGCTCGTGTTCGTCGTCATCATCATCGTCGTCTTCGTCGTGATGACCTTCCAACTCTGCAATCCAGGTTGCGCTGGTTGCCACCTTTTCATAGTCGAAGAGGTTGGTATTCAGCAGTTTGTCGAGCTCCACATCGCCATAATTGCATTCGATTATCTGTGCTTTCTTCTGTATTCCTCTTACGATTTGGCGGATGCGTTCCAGTTCATGAGGTTCCACGTCGGCAGCTTTGTTGAGCAGGACGATGTTGCAAAATTCTATTTGCTGGATGACAAGATTCTCGATATCCTCTTCGTCGATGTCCTTTTTGGTGAGGTCCGAGCCGCAATCGAACTCGTCTTTCATCCTCAAAGCATCCACCACAGTAACGATGCAATCCACATATGGGATGCCGTTCTTCGTGACTTCAGGAGCCATTCGAGCCATCTCGCAAATCGTTTGGGCAATAGGCTCCGGCTCGCAAATGCCGCTTGCTTCGATGACGATGTAGTCGAACTTCTTCAGGGCGATGATGTCATAGAGTTGTTGCACCAAGTCCATCTTGAGCGTGCAACAAATGCAACCGTTCTGAAGAGCGACCAAACTGTCGTCCTGATTGCCGACAATTCCGCCTTTCTGGATGAGGTCGGCATCGATGTTGACTTCTCCTATGTCGTTGACTATCACGGCAAAACGAATGCCTCGACGGTTCGAAAGAATGCGGTTCAGGAGTGTCGTCTTTCCGCTACCAAGATAACCTGTCAGCAGAAGGACAGGAACATTGTATTTTGTCATATTGAATGTTTGTTAGTTAAATGTGCATGCAAATATACATTTTTCTTTCGAAAAAGTGCTCATGGCAAGGCATAAAAATGCTTAAAGAATGCCGAATCGCTTCCTTTATAATATAATAATGTGTTTTTTCTCCCGTCAAAACATTGCAGATTGCAAAGAAAGTGTTATCTTTGTGCGCACTTAGCAATAAAATAACAAACAATCAAATAGATTATGCGCAAGTTCTTATTCCTTTTTGCTGCCTTCGTCGCAGCCACACTTCTGCAGGCTCAAAACCCAGATTATTTTGTGCCTTACAAGCAGACAAGCCTTCGTCTGCCAAGCGTTCCCTTGCTTGTCAACGACCCTTATTTCTCTTTCTGGTCGCCTTACAACAGGCTTTATGATGGCACAACCAAGCATTGGGATGACCAGCAGAAAGCAATGGATGGTCTGCTTCGAGTGGATGGAAAGGTATATCGATTCATGGGAGCACAACGAAGCACGAAGCTTTTAGCAATCGCTCCGATGGGAAACAAGGGCGGATATCAGGCTAAAGTGCGTTCCAACCTTACTTCCGCTTTGACAGATACCTGGATGAATCCTGATATTTCCGAGTCTGGATGGTCCACTCAGTTGGGTCCTTGGGGAACAAAGAACGAGTATCCCAACATACAGGTTGCTTGGAGCGGAGACAATACAGACCGTTATATCCGTCGCCATGTCACACTTACGGCAGAAGACCTGCGAAACGACCTTTGGATTATCTACTCCCACGATGACAAATGTGAGGCGTATGTCAATGGCGTGCAAATAGTTAATGTGACGGAAGAGAAGTGGCGTCAGAATGTCAAAGTGCACTTGACTGGAGCAGCAAGGGCAGCTCTTGTGGAAGGCGACAACGTCATTGCCTTCCATGTTCACAACACAAAAGGTGGCGCTTTGGCAGATATCGGCCTCTACAAGAACGTCCTCGGCTTCCACCCAGGCTATCGTTCAATTGCCGCAATGGCAGACGAAGGACCTTGGGAAGCTAAGGTGAAGACGACTGCTACAAGCGGAACAACTTGGACGACAGAGGGCTTCGACGATACAAGCTGGCAGACTCAGAAGGGCGCATTCGGCACTCCAAGCGAATATCCGAATATCAACACTTCCTGGACGGCAGCAAACAGTAACTATTATATCCGCCGATATGTCACTCTTACAGAGGAAGATTTGCAGCAGAACCTTGCCCTCATCTATTCTCACGATGATGTGTGCGAAGGATATATCAATGGCCGCAAAGTCTTTGGAACAGGCGAAACTTGGGTTCAGAACGTTGTCTACAAACTTACGGATGCCGATAAAGCCGTTCTTCATGAAGGTCAGAATGTCATTGCCTATCATGTCAAGAATACGACGGGAGGCGCTTTGGCCGATATCGGACTGTATGCCAGCACAATAAGCGAAACGCTGGCAACCCAGAAGAAGTGTAATGTCTTGCCAACCAGCACTTATTATACATTCACTTGTGGCGGCGTAGATCTCGATGTGGTATTCACTGCTCCCTTCCTTATGGATGATGTCGAGCTGATGTCAACGCCAATCAATTACATTTCTTATCAGGTGAAAGCCAACGACGGACAAGAGCACGATGTTCAGTTCTACTTTGGAACGACACCAGAACTTACAGTCGACAATAACAGTCAGCCAACCATAACGACCATCGTGACAGAAGGCGATCGCCAGTTTATCAAGAGTGGCAGCAAGGATCAGAAGATTCTTGGAAGGGCTGGCGACCAGATAACCATCGATTGGGGCTACCTCTATTTGCCAAATGTAAATGGAACAATCTCTGTTGCCGATCAGGATCTCACGTCTTCCACCTTTGCCTCTACAGGAAAACTGCCTGCGAGCACGACACCTTACAACACTTCCGAGGAGGGAGAAATGCCGTTCCTCTCGTTCGTGCACGACTTCGGAACTGTCAGTCAGGCCAGCAGTTATATGATGTTTGGCTACGATGAAATCTACGACATGAGATATATGGGAGTCAACTACAAAGGCTATTGGGCTCGAAACGGCAAGACGATCCAGCAGGCATTTGCAGAGTTCCAGGAGAACTACGACGACATTATGACTCGATGCAAGGCTCAGGACCAGATCATTTATGATGACGGACTTGCTTCAGGAAATTCCAAGTATGCGGAACTTCTCTGCGCTTCCTATCGCCATTGCATAGCTGCACACAAGATTTTCCAAGACAACAAGGGCAATCTTCTCTTCTTCTCGAAGGAGAATAACTCAAATGGTTGTGTCAATACTGTTGACCTCACCTATCCTTCTGCCCCTCTCTTCCTGCTCTATAATACAGAGTTGATGAAGGGTATGTGCACATCCATCCTTGATTATTGCGAGAGTAGCAAATGGGGATTCAACTTTGCTGCTCACGATTTGGGCACCTATCCTCATGCCAACGGACAGGTTTATTCCATAACAAAGCCTGATGGAAATGGCGGTTTCGCTGGCAATATGCCTATCGAGGAGAGTGCCAACATCGTCATCCTGGCTGCAGCCATCTCCAACATTGACGGCAATACTGAGTGGGCAGACCGTTATTGGAAAACGCTCACGACTTGGGCAAACTACCTCGTCGAGAACGGACAAGACCCTGAGAACCAGCTTTGCACAGACGACTTCGCTGGTCATCTTGCCCACAATGCCAACCTTGCAGTCAAGGCCATTATGGGTGTGACAGGTTATGCACTACTTTGCTGGCAAAGAGGTGAAAAGGACAACTACGATAAATACATAGCGAAGGCAAAGGAAATGGCTACCAATTGGATTAGCCTTGCTAAGGAAGGAACCCACTACAAACTGGCTTATGACCGCTCTGGAACTTGGAGTCAGAAGTACAATATGGTGTGGGATAAGGCTTGGAAGACTGGCATCTTCCCAGATCAGGTAAGGAATCAGGAGTACAACTACTACATTCAGAACCATCTCAAGACTTATGGCCTTCCTCTCGACAGCCGTTCCTCCTATACCAAGAGCGACTGGGAAATGTGGACTGCTGCACTTGCAAATACCAAGACAAACTTCCTGAAGATATCCGACCTCGTCTATAAGTATGTCAATTCCACACCCACTCGAGTTCCTCTCTCCGACTGGTATTACACC
>JAGCXU010000159.1 GCA_017961145.1 Bacteroidaceae bacterium
CCCCAAGCCATCATGGCTGCCTCTGCCGTGGCAGTCGCGCCGTCGTACATCGAAGCGTTGGCAATGTCCATGCCCGTCAGCTCTGCAATCATCGACTGATATTCGAAGATGTAGTGGAGCGTACCCTGCGATATCTCAGCCTGGTAGGGAGTATAAGATGTCAGGAACTCCGAGCGCTGAATCAAGTTCTGCACAACGCTGGGAGCATAGTGATCGTAGCATCCTGCACCGGCAAAGCAGATGAGAGGCTGCGTGTTGCTTGGTGCAGTCAGTTGTTCGAAGAAGAGACGCAGGTCGGTCTCCGAGAGAGCTTCCGGCAGTTCATAGTCTCTCTTGAACTGCGCAGCCTCAGGCACGTCGGCAAAGAGGTCGTGAACCGTCTTCGCGCCCGTTGCCTTGAGCATCGCCTGCAAGTCTTCCTCGGTGTGGGGAAAATACTTAAACATAGATTTAAAAATGAAAGAATGAAAGAATGAAAAATGAAGTACTATTCATTGCCTCCATTCCTCTTGGTATTTTTAATTGTTGTTACTAATGTTCCTATTATTATATTCAGGTCGTTAATGAGAGAATCAAATTGTGTAGAGTTTAGATTATCTGATTCGTGCAATAGCTCAAGCCAGTATTTTGTCTCAGTTGCTTCTTTAAGAGAGATGCTTAGCTTGTTGACGAAATCAGCTTTGCTTTGAGCATTCATACTCTCGGCAATATTCGCACCAATACTTGTTCCGCTTCGGTAAATCTGTTTTGAGATGATGAATTCACTCTTCTCGTTGCAGAGAAAAGGATATAGTCTTATCACTCTCAACGCAAATTTCTTACTAAGGTCATATAGTATATTATCGTGCGTCATGCCTCGTCTTGACTTTTCATTCTCTCATTTTTTTATTTTTTCATTCTTCACAAAACGTAGCATACGTTTTTGTGTCCATGAGAGCGTCAAGTTCTGAGGGGTCGGAGAGCTGCACCTTGATGATCCAATTGGCAAAGGCATCTTCGTTCAGAAGTTCGGGTGTGTCCTCGAGAGCCTCGTTTACTTCAACGACGGTGCCGCTGACGGGAGAGATGAGATCGCTTGCTGCCTTGACGCTTTCAACGGCGCCGAACTCTTCGCCTGCTGTTACCTCATCGTCCACTTCGGGCATGTCGACATAAACAACATTGCCGAGAGCGTGCTGAGCATAGTCAGAAATACCAATGTAACCGTATTCGCCTTCAACGCGAACGTACTCGTGTGACTCGCTGTAACGGAGTCCTTCTTCAAATTTAGCCATAATAGAAAATGTGAAATTGTGATAATAAGAAAATAAGAAAAAGAAGGAATCATTCGTCCTGACAATCTCTTGTCTTCTTTATTACCTTGATTAATGTACCTATAATTATATTTAAATCGTTTTTGAGTGAATTGTATTCGTTTTGTTCAATTGTTTCAGATAAGAAAAGTAGGTCTATCCAGTAGTCTGTTTCGCCAGCCTCTTTTAATGCGATGGAGAGTTTTGTGACGAAGTCTGGCTTAGTTTGAGCATATTTGCTTTCAGCAATGTTTGCGCCGATACTAGTTCCAGATTTATAAACCTGATTGGAAATGACAAATTCTTGCCGTTCTTCGCGAAGGAACTTGTGCAGTTTTATCATGCGTAAACCAAAGTTCTTGCTTAGTTCAGCCAGTAGATTATTGTTAATCATTCCTTATTTTCTTATTCTCTTAATTTCTTAATCTCTCATTTATGGTAATGTTTATCGTAAAATTTCTTCTTGACTACCACTCCGGGGAACACTTTCTTGCGGATTTGGACGGCAAGGGGGGTGTCGAGTTTGGCGTATTCTGTCTTGACGAGAGCCATGCAGACGCTTTTATCGACGCTGAGGCAATGATAGCCCGTAGTTACTTCGCCGACCACTTCTCCATCGGTGTTCAGGACGGCGTAGCCGTGACGAGGAATCGCCTTGTCTGCGAGTTCGATGCCGACGAGCTTCTGTGCGACGCCGTTTGCTTTCTGTTCTGCGAGTGCTTCCTTGCCGATGAACTCCTCTTTATCCAGCTTGCAGAACATCGAGAGACCAGCCATGACGGGCGAGATGTCTGCGCTGAGTTCGTCGCCATAAAGGGGAAGTCCGACCTCGAAGCGAAGTGTATCGCGGCATCCAAGACCGCAAGGCTTGCAACGACCGCTTTCGATGAGTTTGTCCCAAGACTTTTGTGTGAACTCGTGAGAGCCGTAAATCTCGAAGCCATCCTCGCCAGTATAACCTGTGCGGCTAATGATGATGTCGCCCACGACCTTTGCCGTGTAGAATTTCAACTCGCTGCAAGGGATTCCGAGCACTTCCTCTACGACCTTTTCGGCTTCAGGACCTTGTACTGCAAGCTGCCCATAGAAGTCGCTCTGGTGGTCGAGCTTGATGTCGAAACCAGTTGTGTGCTCCTTCATCCAAGCCACATCCTTGTCGATATTCGCGGCGTTGATAACGAGGAAGAAGTCGTTCTCGCCCATCTTATAGACGAGCAAGTCGTCTACTGTGCCGCCGTTCGGGTAGAGCATCATGCCGTAGTAGATTTGTCCGACTGGTACTCCAGCCACATCATTCGTGAAGATGTGCTGAACATACTTCTCCGCATCGGGACCTGTGATGCGCACTTCGCCCATATGACTCACGTCGAAGACGCCGCAATGCTGACGTACGGCATTGTGCTCGTCTGTGATGTTCGAGTACTGGATGGGCATGATGAATCCGCCGAAGGGTGACATGAGTGCGCCCAAAGCCACATGGCGGTCATAGAGACACGTTTTCTTTTCCATAGATAAATATAGGGTTTAAGTATTCTTGTTCAATAGTTTCGATGTTTTTGACGTCTTCTTCGGTCAGTTGCAACTCTTTGTTGCAGAGCTTTTCGGCTGCGAACTTTTTGAAGTCCTCGATGCTGAGGTCCGTGTGTTCCTTGAGGAGAGTGATGCGTTGGCGAACGCTTTCCACTCCGTGCTTGTCGAGCTTCTGCTGAGGCGGCGTGATGGCGTTGAGCATGTGACGCATGTCTGTGTCGAAGAGCATTGTGCCGTGGACGATACTATGGCCGGGAATGTGGTAGAAGGCATTGCCCGAGACCTTTCGCTCGCCGATGAGCACGTCGTTGTTCTGCGTGGAGGTCGCCTCCAGCCCGAGTTCCCTGAGCATCTCCGTCACCATTTGCATGTACTCCTTGAAGGTGGTCTGTACCTCGTCGGAGCGAGTGATGTAGCTCATCATCACATTCGATTTGTCTGCAAAGACGCAGCCTCCGCCACTCTTGCGACGATAGAACTCTATTCCGTGCTCGCGGCAATAGGGTATGTTCACTTCGTTTTCGATGACCTGATTTCTGCCGAAGATGACCGTCGGCTCCACTTGCCAGAGGAAGAAGAGGTCGTCGCCATCGTTGAGGCTGCGAGCCGCGTATTCCTCCATTGCCAGATAGAAGGAGAGGCGTCGCGTTTCGTCCGAGGGCAGAACCAAGTGAATCATTGAGCTGGTTGTTAGTCGCTTTGCGACTACAAAGATACTCCTTTTTCTTGGAAAAGCAAAATGAATGCCCAACTTTTTATGTTTTCTTAATGATATCTGCCTTTTGGAGCATTCTTTGTCTCATGCTGAAAATGTAAAGGATTTTCCATAAAATGCCTATCTTGATTGCAAAAAACGGCTTTCGTTCCAGCCAAAGGGTTCAAAGGCTCCAAATTTTGCTGTTTTTGTATCTGTTTGAGAGTCAGAATCTTGCGGAATCGAGTGGGGAATCGAAGCAGAGAAAATGGTCAGAAAAGGCGAGGTTTTCGACTAAAAATGCCCCATTTCATCGGCAGATTTAAAGTGTGAAGTTGGCAAACTTAACTAAGGTCGTTGGCAAAGTTAAAGTGTTAAGTTTTGATTTTAACTGAGGGTCGTCGGCCAACTTGACTTGTTAAGTTGCCGCTTTTCACACATCATCTTCAAAAACTTGTAAAGTTTTTTCCTTCAATTCGTCTGCCCTTTTCTGTTCGAAGAGCAAAGGAGGACGCAAGCAGGCTCTGGCAAACTCGTGGCCTATTTGACTGCAATCTTCTTGCCCTTGAAAATGTAGATTCCCTTAGCTGAAGGACGGCCATTCAGACGACGACCAGAGAGGTCGTACCAAGCATCGCCTTCACTATGAGCAAAGAAATCTGGGCTCTGAACTTTCGTAACAGTTGGACTTTCGTCGAGCCACTTGAAGTATTCGCCATAAGAACCCGTGACAGTAAGTGCTATAAAGAAGTTCGTGCCAGCTGTACTATGGTCTTGTGGGGTGAAACTGTCATCTAAACGGAAGAGTTCGCCTTCGTCATCGAGGTGAGCATCTCGAAAAGCCAGATAGTTACTGAAGGGTACGACGGTATCGCCTCTTGAGTGAAGGAATTGGATGCGATGTTGAGGCTGCCAACCTGAAGCGACTCCGTTGTCGACCATAGCTTGATAAAGGTCTGCCCACTTGCCTGAATAATTCTTGTAACCTGGTTTGAAGATCTTGTCGAGCTTGCCCCAAACATCGTTCGTGGAAGGCGAATAGAAGAGCTCAGCCATTTGTACAGGCGTATAATGGCGTCCATTGGCATCAAGGCCGTTCTTCAATTGCTGATACCACTTCTTGCTGATGTCGCCAGTAGAGTATTGCTTGCTGGCCAGCCAATCCATAATGCCTGTGTCGAGGAACTGCTGAGAGAAGTAGTCTTCAAGTGTGTGGCCTTGCATGATTGGGTGGCTGTCGAGTGCGCCTTTGACAATCATCGGCATTACCATCGGCATCGTGCACATTCCTTTTTGGTGGCTGGTTTCAGCATCGAAACTGCTTCCATTGTCCTCCATATAGTATTGCATCGTGGCAAGCAGGTCGTAAGGTCCGTCGCCACAAATGCTTCCGCGGAACCTCAACTCATCTGAAAGATCATTCTGTTCAATGTAACGATGGACTGCAAGGGCAACTGCTCCGCCTTGCGAGAAACCCCAACTGAAACTGCGCCAATCGCTCTTGAAATCCAAAGCCCGATTGTCGTTGATATGCTTCTGGTAAAGTTCAAGGCCATACTCTACTGCGTCCATTACCTGACTTGCAGTCAGCTCCTGCGAAAGATAGGGATGACTCCTGTCCTTGCTCACGCCATAACCCTCGTAATCAGGAGCAATGACGACACTACGAGAAACGAAATTGTAGTTGGAATTCAAGCCTAATCCGTACTTGCCTTTCACCAACATGCCAAATAGCATGCGGTCTTGTGAGTTCTGATTCGATGTGGGGCACTCTTTGTCAGCAGTAATCGTATAGTGACTGTAAATGTGAAGCGACTCGATACTATCGGTTGCAGCGGGTTTCGAAGGCATCCAGGCAATGAGCAAGGACGAGAGGACTACGTCTTCGCCACTTGCGCTCTTCGAAGGATAGTTGAACGTATAGAACTGAGCATCGCTGCTCTTATAGACCTGCACAAGGCTGTCGGAAACCTCTGCAACTTGTGCCTTTACCGCAAGGCAGCAAAAGAAAAAGGCAAGAAATAGACACTTCTTCATAGTCGGTTAGTTTTTCATTTAATGCAAAACAGGCCGATAGCCTCTTGGCTACCAGCCTGTTCCTGTACCCCGAGCCGGGGTCGAACCGGCACAGGTTTCCCTATCGGTGTTTGAGACCGACGCGTCTACCGATTCCGCCATCGGGGCTTAAACCGGCTGCAAAGGTACAATAAAAAGTGAAAAGTGAAAAGTGAAAAATTATTTGTAATATTGCAGTTTTTGTGCTTTTTCCCCTAATCTCTCATCTCTAATCCCTAATATTTTTGTACCTTTGCATTAGAAACCATGAACTGTGAAGCCTTGTTCTTCACCATCACTATGCCGTAGTAAACGTAACTATAATAATATATAAGGTATGAAAGCTAAACATATACTGATTCTCTCGACACTCTTGTCGCTGCCCTTCACCCTTGCAGCCGACGAAGCGAAGGACGAGATGGTGGCCTACCTCTTTACTTACTTCAACAGTAACGCTCCCGAGGACGAGCAGATATGTTATGCCTTGAGCGACGACGGCTATAACTATACGCCGCTGAACAACGGCTTTCCCGTGATAGAGAGCGACACAATCGCCTTGACACAATGTGTGCGCGACCCTCACATCTTACGCTGTGAGGACGGCAAGACATTCTATATGGTCTGCACCGACATGCGCTCTTCGCTGGGCTGGTCGAGCAATAGGGGCATGGTGCTGCTCAAGTCAACCGACCTCATTCATTGGCAGCACTCTACCGTCAACTTCCCTACGCGATACACAAAAGCTTGGAAGAACGTCATTCGTGTCTGGGCTCCCGAAACCATCTACGACCGCAAGGCAGGCAAATACATGGTGTTCTACTCCTTGCGCACAAGCGACCCTGGCTCGTTCGACAAGATATACTACCAGTACGCCAACAAGGACTTCACGGACTTGGAGGGTGAGCCGCGATGGCTCTTCGATGCAGGCAATGCCACTATCGACGGCGACATTGTCTATAACGAAGCTGACCAGCTCTATCATCTCTTCTACAAGCAAGAGGCGGGACGAGGCATCTATCAGGCCGTCGCCAAGCAGCTGACCGACAAATGGCAGATGTTGGAAGGCAATGTGGAACAAACGAAGGAAGCCGTGGAAGGCGTGGGAGTGTGCAAGGCCATCGATGGGAAGAGTTGGATTATCATGTACGACTGTTACGGCAACGGGCATTATCAGTTCTGTCGTTCGCAGGACCTCAAGACTTTCCAGTTCGTACAGGACACAGAGACAAAGGGAAAGTTCACACCTCGTCACGGCACCATCATCCCCATCACGCAGGCAGAAAAGGAACGCCTGCTGAAGGCGTTTGCCGGTCACATGCAACCCATCCTCAATGGCTTCCACGCAGATCCCGA
>JAGCXU010000160.1 GCA_017961145.1 Bacteroidaceae bacterium
CCCCTCCCAGGCGGCATCCATCTTTTGTAAGTAGTAGTATTCATAGTAGTAAAAGTTTTTGAGGTTAATAAGTATATTAATTAGTTGTCTTTTGAAACAGGAACAAAAAAAACGTGGACTTCATTCGTCTACGTTATTCGAGGTATCGCCAAACACCCAACACACTATATCCGAGTAAAAGCCCACGCCGAGGCGTGAGCATTAGTCTTTTACTCTTGTGTGTTTCTTAATTTTGGCGAATTTCGAATAACAAGAATCAAAGCTAACGCTTTTTGTCTATATGTCTAAGTTCCTTTGTTTATGCCATGCAAATCGGTTTATGGTTTTGAGTTATTTCTTGTATTTCTTGCTGAACAAATCTGAATGTGTGCCTGTATTCAACATTATGAGAATAAGTTCTTGGTCGTGCTGCTCCCAGACAAGAAGCCAATCAGGCTGTATGTGGCATTCCCATTGACCTTGCAAATTGCCCGACAATTTGTGTGGACGATACTGGGCCGGCAACGTGCCTGTTGCAGCAAGCAAGCGTATTGCTTCAAGTATGAGTTGCAACTTAAGCCCTCTTTTCTGGCATCGCTTCAAGTCCTTGTCAAAGCGTTTGGTATAGGTAATACTATACATGGCTATTGCGGATTTCATCTAATGCCTCTTCCCCAAGAATTTGTATAAACATATCGTCCACACTCTTGGCTTCGTAAACTCTTCCGTGCTTCACATCGTCCATCGCAGCACGATAACTTGCTGTTTGGGTGATGTCAAACTCCTTAGGTTTCTGTATGGTGGCTTTCTTGCGCTCTATCATCCATCCCATCTTCTTGGCCATTGCCTTGAAGAAACTGACGTCAGCTTTTGGCACAGTCAGCGTAAATGTATTCGGCATAGAACGAGCCGTTGTTATTGTAGATGCCATAATACTGCTAATTTAATTATTCCTGCTTGCAAAGATGCAAAGAAAAAAAGAAAGAATTGATGGAACAAGAGTTTATATTTCGTTATTATCTGTCTTCGTAATGTCCGTAGGCCGTGAGGACGAGAACTACGACTTCTGTATCGTGAATCTCATAGACAAGGCGATGCTTCTTGGTGATGCTTCGCGACCATTGCCCTGCACGATCTCCACTTAACTGATGAGGGTGGCCTGTGCCAGTGCGGGGGTGGTGAAGCACTTCTAGCAAGAGTTTTACAGCTTTTGCATGGGCCTTCGGTTCGTCTTTCCTTAGTCGTGCCAATCCTCGCTTGGCTTCTTCGGTATAGACAATATCGTACATACTACAGGCTGTTTAACCACTTCACCATCTCGTCCTCATTGGAAAAACGAGTGTATTCTCCTCGCTCATACTGAGCTTTGGACTTATCTACGCGAGCGAAGAACTCCTCTTTGGTCATCAAAGTGGAATCCTCCTCCTTCTTTGCGGCTAGACGTTTCACATACTTCAGCACCTTTGCCATCAGGGTCTCGTCGTCAGCTATCACCCCCATAGCACGATATAGTTCAGCATTCATCTGTAATGCAGTCATAATCTTCTCATTTTACTATTATTCACGTTGCAAAGATACAAATTATTTTTGTTTCCTTGCAAGTTTTTCTGGAAAAAGTTATTTGCAGAACAAAATCAAAAACACTCATCACTCGTCACCAACCCTGCTTAAAGCACTGATACACAAAAGGATACATGGGTGATGAGTTGGTGATGAGTCGTCAGGCACTCACCACATCGTTACAAGACTAGTAATTAACAAGTTAAAGGCAGAAAATGAAGAGTGAAGAGTGCTTGCAAAAACAACCACAAAAGGAACGCGGCTCTATAACTTGTTCCTGTTCGTTTGTTCTTCCTCCCTTATATATAGAGGAGGAACGAATGAACAGGAATATATAATATCTGCGAGAGATTTTCTTAAACAGCCTACATGCCTACATGAATACAGCTTAAGTCCAAGTGGTCCAATGGTTTAAGAAAGTTTGAGCCTACACTAAGCCTACATGTTGCTTACATGATTCCCACATTCCGCTCCACAGTTAAATCGCAAACGTCACACGTGAAGGTTTAGCTCGACGCCAGTCAAGTTGCCAAACGTCACGTGTCAAGTAGCCCAACATCACACGTGAAGTTTGCAAAGATCACACGTGAAGTTTGCGATTTAACCACGTGAAGTTCGTCAACTATGCACGTCTAATTTAGCAATTAGACACTAAACAAAGAAACTTTAAACTTTAAACTTTAAACTTTAAACTTTATTTCGTATCTTTGCAAACGAAAACGTTTCAAATAAACCTCTGCGATATATGAATTCAATAGGAACCCTTTTCCGCCTCACCTCTTTCGGCGAGAGTCATGGACCGGCCATTGGCGGCGTCATCGACGGTATGCCTGCTGGCGTCGAGGTCGATATGGCCTTCATTCAGAGCGAGTTGGCCCGACGCAAACCTGGACAAAGCGCACTCACAACTGCCAGAAAAGAGGAGGACGAGGTGGAACTGCTGAGCGGCATCTTCGAAGGCAAGACGACGGGCTGTCCCATCGGATTCCTCGTTCGCAACACCAATCAGCACAGCCAGGACTACGAAAACCTCAGAAACGTGTTCCGCCCCTCTCATGCCGACTTTGCCTACGAACAGAAATATGGCATCCGTGACCATCGAGGAGGCGGTCGCAGTTCTGCTCGCGAAACCATCAGTCGAGTTGTAGCAGGAGCTTTTGCAAAGCTCGCCCTTCGTCAGCTCGGTATTGACATCAAGGCATACACGCAGCAGGTGGGCGACATCGTTCTGCCTGGCACTTACCTCGATTATGACCTTGCAAAGGCTGAGGGGAATGCGGTTCGTTGTCCCGACAGAGAGGTGGCGGAAAAGATGTCTCAACTCATCATGGACGTGAAAGCGGAAGGCGATACTGTTGGCGGCATAATAGCTTGTGTCGTAAAGGGTTGTCCCATTGGACTTGGAGAACCGGTTTATGATAAATTGCAAGCCAAACTCGGTGCCGCAATGCTCAGCATCAATGCTGTGAAAGGCTTCGAATACGGTCTTGGATTTGCAGGAGCAAGTGGTAAAGGAAGTGAGCAGAACGACATCTTCGAACCTGACGGCAATGGCGGAATCTCGACTCGCACAAACAACAGTGGCGGCATTCAAGGCGGCATCTCGAATGGGCAGGACATTTACTTCCGAGTCGCCTTCAAGCCCGTCGCCACTCTGCTTATGGAACAGGAAACGGTTGACCGTCAAGGCAACGCCACAACCTTGACTGCAAGAGGTCGTCATGATGCTTGCGTCCTGCCAAGAGCCGTTCCAGTCGTGGAAGCAATGGCAGCCATCACGATTCTCGACGCTTACTTGCTCAGCAAGTCCACCCAAATGGGTAAGTGATCGCTGATTCCTCCTTTATAAACTGGCCCTTGAAAGGTGCGTTTAGGTACACCTTCTTCATTCAACAGATGAGTAAACTTACCTATAGTGACACTTTTCTCGACAAGAGGTAAAAGGCTGGTACTGACAAAGATATGGTCAAGATATCCCCATGTCTTTCGAAAGTAATAAGTGCCTTGGGCTCGACGCAATTCCTTCTTGTCTTGAGGAATGAGTGATGTCATTCTTTGGTTGATGCTTCGGAAGATTTTATCGGTCGGTTCGGCATTGAAGTCGCCCATAAGCAAGACATGTTTGCCTGTCAGGCTATCAAGCAAATCGCATAGAGTTTCTACTGCAAGTTCCCTGTGCTTTTCGCCTTTCTTTCCGTTGCTTGCCCTGCTGGGAAGATGAACTACAACGATGTGCAAAGTGTCTGGAACTGAGGAGCAGGTCCCCCAAGCATGCAGAATGTCGCGAGTCGGACGATAGTTGTGTTCTGCAGAAGGAATGCGAATCGCTTCATGACCAAGCAGTTGGAACTGTGTGGAATCGTAAAGCATGGCGGCATCTATGCCTCGTACATCTGGCCCCTCTTCATGGACATACGCATATCGGGCTCTTCGAAGCGGGCTCCTTCGAGTCAGGTCGCGAAGACAAGTGTCGTTCTCCACTTCGCACAACCCAACAATCATCGGCCAGGCATCATCACCAGCAATAGCAGCTATGGTTCTGGAAAGGTCGTCGAGCTTCTTCCAGTAGCGTCCTCTTGTCCAATGATAACTCCCTTCCGGCAAGAAATCCTTGTCGTCCTTGAGCGTATCGTGCTGGCAATCAAACAGGTTTTCTACGTTCCAAAACATAATCCTCTGAGCCCTTGATTCAGAGCAAGTTAGAAGCATCAGAAAGAGCAGTGGGAACGCTTTGCGACACATCTTTTTTTGAATTTAATTATTTTGAATTAGGAACGATGTGTTGTACCTTCGCATTTCCTTTCGCAAGGCTTTTGCCTTGCCGCCACAAACCTCATCGAGTCGTGCCCAGAAACGAGGGCTGTGGTTCATTTCGATGAGATGCGTCAATTCATGTTGCAAGACATAGTCCTGCAGATGTCGAGGAAGAAGCACAAGATAGAGAGAGAGGTTGATGCTGCCTTTCGAACTGCAACTGCCCCATCGTCCTTTAGCGGAGGAAACTCTGACCGCTTTGACATTGAGGCCTCGATTGGCAGCCATGTTGAGCAGTCGCGGCACCAATCTCTCTTTGACTCGTTTGCGGGCAAAGGCTTCCAGCGTCTTCGTAATCCAAATCTGGATGTCTTTGTCTGCCAGAATGTCTGCCGATTGATAGTAGCAAACAATGCCTGTCGCATCCATTTCCGCTCTGACAAAGGACACATCCTTCTGCTCGAACCTCAAATGAAAGTCCTCTGCATCGATTTGAGTCTCAGGCGTATAGATTGGAGGTCTGCTCACAACTTAACCTTCTTCTTGACTGCCTTCGATTCGTTCTGAAGGCGGTCGAGAGCTGTGACGACATAAGTGTACTTCGTATCGCCACCTTGATAAGAGAGCGGAAGTATAGTGCTTCGGGTAATGCAGAAGATGTGCGAAGCATCGTTCAGATTTACCTTCTCGCCAGGACCGAATCGATAGACAACATATTGCTGGGCTTTATCCATTTCGCCTTTAGCCTTCGGAGCTGTCCAAAAAAGCATCGGTCCGTCTTCCGTCCAAACGACAGCTGTCTTGCGAGGCTTGCCTGGAGCTTTCTTGTCAATCCAAGGCATTTGAGGTTGCAAAGCAGGTGTGTTGTGATAGATTTGTCGCAAAGCGTCCTGATAGCCCCCCGGATTCTCACAAACAGCAGCGGCATACCATTGACAACTGCCTTGAATGCCTGGCAGAGAGCGTTGTAGCTTGTATTTGAGATGCATCTGATGTTGGTTGGGATTGGTTGGGTCAACATTCTTGACCGTGCGCATCACATCTTGACCAATATAAAGAGGACGCTGCCCTGCATTCGCACTCCACCAATGGATGAGTATCGAGTAATCTGCTACGGGATGACCTATCTCCCAATAAATCTGTGGAATGTTGTAGTCAATCCAACCTTGACGCACCCATTCGAGGACATCAGCATAGAGGTCATCGTAGTTTTGTGTACCGTTTGTGGCACTACCATTTGGGTCGTTTCGTTGGTTGCGATAGATACCAAAAGGACTGACACCGAACTTAACCCATGGCTTAACTTGACGAATCTGCTGACACATCTGCTGCATGAACTTGTTGACGTTTTGGCGACGCCAATCGCCTTTGTTCATGCCACCTCCATACATACTGTAGGAGGCGTCGTCGGGAATGGGAACGCCGGGAACGGGGTAGGGGTAGAAATAGTCGTC
>JAGCXU010000019.1 GCA_017961145.1 Bacteroidaceae bacterium
AGATTTTGATGGATTCTGAGCGTCCTGCAAGAATTGGGAAAGTTCGTATGCCTGCCCGTTTGTCAGTCTCAATGTCTCGAGTATTGTTGACGTGAAGGATGGCAACTGTAATGCTTCCTACAGGAATTGCGAGCAAGAGGACTGCCAGCACGATTTCGCCACTACAAATGAATGTCGTCCCAAGCATTGGCAGCACAGAATAGCAAGCCATAATAACGAGGTCGCCCAACGCAGCATATTTCAATGGCGGATAAAGCAAAGAAAGAGCGATGCCTGCCAAGCCGAACCAAAGCAAGGTAATGCCTGTTAGCCATACCATCAGCAAACCCATCAGAATAGCTGCGGCTTGGAGGCTAAGGGAAAGAGTCAGAACTTCCTTTGGCGTGAACTGTTTGTCGGTCAGGATGCGGACGCCATAAGTGTCAGGAGCATCCACGCCTCGTTTGTAGTCGTGATAGTCGCTCCAAACATTACCGGCAGCATGAACAAGTACGATGTTCACGAGAGCCATGATGCCCAGCCACCAATTGACTTCTATGCCTTTGCTCCAAAGGAACATCATCGTCACAAAGACTGGCATAGTGGAAGCGGGGAAGGACCAAGGCCTTGTTGCCAGCACCCATTCTTTTATTGTATGTCCTCTCATAATGTCTTAAAAACATAGTCCCCTCAGTGCTGAAAGCATGAGGGGACCTTGATTTGAGTTGTGATTGTCTGTTTCAGGTGAGCGAAGACTCCCTTATGCCTCAGCGGTGACGGGAACGACACTTACAGTACTGCGGTCGAGACGACCCTTCCTGAACTGTACGGTTCCATCAACGAGAGCATAGAGAGTGTTGTCCTTGCCCATAGCAACGTTAGTGCCGGGATAGTGACGTGTGCCACGCTGACGAACGATAATGTTGCCAGCAACGCACTTTTCACCACCAAAAATCTTGACGCCCAGTCTTTGAGCGTGTGATTCGCGTCCGTTCTTTGAACTACCTACACCTTTTTTATGTGCCATTTTGTTTAGTCTTTAGAGTTAAACATTAAGCGTTGATACCCTTGATGGTCAGTTCGGTGAACTGTTGGCGATGACCGTTGAGCTTGCGATAGCCCTTGCGACGCTTCTTGTGGAAGACGAGCACTTTATCGCCCTTAACCAAGGGTGAAACGACTTCGGCCGTTACTTTAGCACCTTCGACGGTGGGAGTTCCCACTGTGATGGAGCCATTATCGACCAATAACACATTCTCAAATTCAACAGTCTTGCCTGCTTCTGCTTCGGGCATGTGATGAACGAAGAGCTTCTGACCCTCCTCAACACGGAACTGCTGACCGTTAATCTCTACGATTGCGTACATTTTTAATTAATTATTATAACGGGTTTGACCGCGGGGCGGAGCCAGCTCGTGACCCTCTTTTTCTGGCCTCTACGGCATAAATCGGGTGCAAAGGTACACTTTTTCTTCCGTTCTGCCAAATTTTCGGGCAAGAAATTGTGTTTTTTTTGATACTTTATTCTACGTAGCTTTCCAGTAGCTTGGCGTTTTCGTCTGGAAGGATGCTGACTTCCTTGATGGAAGCAGGCACGACGAGGGACTCGCCTTGATGCAGGAAGATGCCTTGACCGGCTGGGCTGAGGAAGCAACATTGGCCGTCGAGACACATATAAACCCTGAAGCTGTCGATGCCTGAATAGTCGCGACGGAAGGGTTTGGTGAGTTTCAACTCGTTGGTCGTAAAGAAGGGACATTCCACGAGACTCACGACTGCATCGCGGCTTTCGGTATAGACGACCTTCGGATCGGTTGTGATGTCCTGGAAGTTTATTGCTTCGAGAGCCAGTTCGGTATGCAGTTCGCGGAGGTTTCCATCACGATCACGACGCAAATAATCATAGATGCGATAGGTGACGTCGCTGGTTTGCTGAATCTCTGCGATGACCATTCCTGCTCCGATTCCATGGACGCGACCTGCAGGAATATAGAAGCAATCGCCTTCGCCAACGTTGACTTTGTTCAGGTCATCCTCGATGCTTCCGTCTGCAACCTTCTGTGCATAATCGCTCACCTCGATTTTCTGGCGGAAACCTGCAATGAGTTGGCTTCCTCTGTCGGCATCAACAACGTACCACATTTCATTCTTGCCCATCTTGCCATGCCTTTTTGCGCTGAGAGCGTCATCGGGATGAACCTGAATGGAGAGGTCCTGACGGGCATCGATGAACTTGATGAGGAGGGGGAAGTCACCTCCGAACTTCTCGAAGTTCTTCTTTCCAAGGAAATCTGCACCATAGCGAGCGACGATTTCGGGAAGTGTCAGACCTTTGTCTATGCCGTTTGTTGCAATCGACTCCGAACCTTTAACTGCTGAGACGACCCACGTTTCAGAGCCCCAAAGAGTAGGCTTGAAGATTGGACTAAACTTGAGTATATCCATAATATATTAACTGATTTTGTTCATTCTAAACACGATTCTCGCCAGCCTCAACTCTTCTTCTTTATAGATGTCGCCATATTCCTTCATGGCTTTGTCCATATCATCGGATTTCGCATTCTCGAAGTAGTCGAGCAGTTCGTTCATGCAATCGTCTCCAAGAACTTCGTCTGTGAAGTAAGTTATGTCGAGACGACGCTTCTGTTCGGCAAGCAATTCGAGTTCGTCCAGCACTTCGTCGAGCCCCATTCCCTCGGTTTCGGCAAGGGAGTCGAGCGCAATATGGCGGTCGATTGCCGTGATAAGCTTGATTTGTTGCTTGGCAAGAGGCGAAACGGTATGACCTGCAATTTGCTTTTCCTTCTGAGCCTGCTCCAGAATAGAGTCGATTTCTGGCACGTCCGACTCTGTCTCGTTGATAGATTCGTCGTCAGGAATCGTGAACGATTTCGGCTTCTTAGCGAACTTCTTGCCTGCTGCAGTAGGCACCAAGGCATTCTTCTTCGTGACCATCTGTTTGAGAAGACCATTCTCGTAGGCAATGTCGATGATTGTTGCCCAGAAGTCTTCGTCGTTGGTTTCGCCAACGCCAAAGTATTCCTTGTCAAACAGTTCGTATTCTTCTATCTGGCGGCTCCTTCTGCCCATCATGAAATCGATGAGCAGTTGACGCTGAGCAGGCATATTGATTTCCAGCAGCGCCTTGATGAGCTTGACTATTGGTTCTTTTGCTTCCATCTTTTGGATGAGTATATCTAATTGCGGTGCAAATATAGAACATTTATCTATTGTTGCAAAGGAATTTAAGTTTTTTTTCAAAGATAACTTTCAAACTCATTAAGTCGAAATCCGAAGAACTCATGCATAAATCTTTACAAAAGCACATTCGGCAAGTTGCACAAAATCTTGTAAAGATTTTTCCTGACCAACGGAAAAAGCCGAATTTTCGACCTCGAAACAACAATTCCTCAAACTTAACTAAGGTAATTTGTCAACGTCACTAGTGTAGTTTGCCAACATAAAAGGTTAAATTTGCCATTTTCCCAGCATAACTTTTGCCTCAAAAAATCCTTTTTCGAGCCTTTTTACAACATAATTTACATCTTTCGAAGAGTTAACTTGCTGATTGTTACAAAGATAACTTCATCGCTGAGAATCGATTCTTTTCAGCCTCGGCACTATTTTGCTCCAAACAACGCAAGGAAAATGGGGTAGAATCGTGAATTATCATTACATTTTCTGGCTGACTAATAACAAAGTGCAAACAAAGTCTCTTTTAAAGTTAAAATTATCCAAAACATCATAGCAAATGTGCTCCATTTGACTTTATTCTTTGAAAAATATGCTCCAAAAACATACTTTAACACTTCTTAACACGAAATATATTGTCTCGAACCTGCAATTTGTATATATTTGCGTTCTGTACAATATGAATTGTACTCAGTTAACCGAATAAACCAAACAAAACTATAGTTATTAATTTTAATTTCAAAACATGAGAAAAACAAAACTCTTCAGCGTGGCCTTGCTCGCAGCAGCATGGCTCGTGGGCAGTTCTGCTCAAGCTTGGGACGAACCTGCTCAGGACGAAAATGACGTTTACCAGATTGGTACAGCCTCTGAATTGGAATGGTTTGCCGAGCAGGTGAATGCAGGTTCAACAACCATCAGTGCTCTGTTGACAGCAGACATTACCTGTGATGCAGAAACAACCTATGGAACCATCGGTAATTCAAGCAAACCTTACAAGGGAACCTTCGACGGAGGTGGCCACAGAATCATCAACCGCAATGTGAATACAGGCTCAAACAATGGCGCTGGTTTCTTCGGTTATCTCAATGGTGGTGCCCTCGTAAAGAACCTTATCCTCGACAGCTCTTGCTCCTTCACTGGCAATCATGTCGTAGGTGCCTTCGCTGGAGCAATGACTGGCGGCGGTACTGTCGTGTTTGAGAATTGCGTGAACGAAGCCCCTGTGAAGGCAACTGCCTCTAATGGTGCTTCTGCTGCCTTTGTGGGTGCCTCTCAGGGAACTGCTGCTGCCATTAAGGTGAGCAATAGTGTAAACACAGGTACTATCACTTGTGGTGAGAGCGGACGTGCAACAGTCTTTAGCTCTTATTCTAATTCTGCAAGCACCTTTATTAACTGTTACAATACAGGTAAGCTTTCCAAACTGAACGCAAACAACCAGAACTTTGTTCAGTGGAGCAACGGTACTCCCGTTATCACAAACTGTTACGAACTCAGCGGCGTTGCAAATGCCACTCAAGGTAACATTCGCACCTCCGATATCGTTCCAACTGGCGAGCTCTGCTATCTCCTGAATGGTGACCAAAGCACCATTACCTTCTATCAGATAGCAGGTACAGGTATGCCAATGCCTTTTGCTATTGAAGGCGGACAGGTGTTTGCTCACGGTCAAGTATACTGCGATGGCGTATCTGCTGAAGGCACAACATACGACAACAATGGCCCTGATGGTGTCATCAACCTTGACCACGATTACACAAATGGTATCTGTTCACGCGACTGCGATGCCAAGTATCAACCAGCAG
>JAGCXU010000161.1 GCA_017961145.1 Bacteroidaceae bacterium
ATCTTTTCAAGGTTTTAGTTGTTTGAGCCAACGCTCGATGTTTCGCTTCAGCCCATCAAACTTGGCGCGCTTGACGGCAGAACCCTTGAAAAGAGTCCGATACTGCTCTTCCGTGAGGCTTTCCCAATCATTGGGCGTCATCTTTCGCAAGCCTTCGGAAGGTTGGAAAGCAGGCTCCGCAGTAGGTTGAGACTCAGCGAATTGCGGGGTGGCACGCAGGCATCGGTCGCAGCCATAGAAGGTGCGCTTCAGCTCTAACTCTTCTGGCAAAGGGCCACGATGCTCGATAGTCTGATAGCTGATACAGAGGCGGGCATCGAGACCTTCAGGTGTGAGTGCAGGACAGACTTTCGTCCAGCCAATCTCGTCCGACATAGAGTGGGGGAGAGGCTCGTCATAGTGGTCAGCTTCAGCAGTCAGGAAGAGTTCTCCAAGGAAGACAGTTGGGCCATAACCCGGCACAGCTATCAAGCCACTCTGTGTGACGATGCCGATGCCGCTCTTCCAGGCCCAGTAACGTTCCAAGACAGGAGCCGTATCGACAAAGCATCTGCCTTCGAGGTTGCAAGCCTGCATGAGTTCCTGCATCCGTTCTCGCATGACATCGTGATAGTCTTTTCCTTGTGCATAAAGACTGATGGCGGGCTGAGGCTTCTCGGGCATGAAGTTCATGGCAAGGCTTACGATGGTCTTTACGCCTGGCACCAGGAGGTCTGGTTGAAGGCGCATCTCGACGTTTCGACGCATATAATCCATCTCTCCACAGAAGTCCAGTTCCAGCCATCGCTGATAGCGACGGGCAAAGCTCTCAGCCACAGGCTCTGCTTTAGCCATTCCACAAGCAACAAAGCCCAAGCGCAAGGCCTGGGCTTTGATGTCTGAGCTATTCAATGATGCCGAACTCATATCCTTCTTGTTTCAGCCAAGCGAGTATCTCCGGCAAGGCGTGCTTGAGTTTGTCGATGCTCTTGAGCGAGTCGTGGAGCGTGATGATGCTGCCGTTTCGCGTGTAACGTTTCACGTTGTTCACCACGTCTTCCGCTGTCAAGAGACGGCTGTAATCGCGCGTCACAACGTCCCACATCACCACTTTTATGCCGATGTATCGCAAGACGCGATATTGTATCATTCCAATCCATCCGTGTGGCGGTCGGAAGAGGTTGGTGTGGAGTATGTCGTTGGCCTTCTTGATGTTAGCAAGGTAAGTCCAGGGACGATGGCGAAAGCCAGAGATGTGGTTGTAGGTGTGGTTGCCTATCTGATGACCTCTCACTCGTACTTCGTCGAGCAAATGTGGGTACTTCGCAGCATTGTCGCCCACCACGAAGAATGTTGCCTTGACGTTGAAGCGGTCGAGAGTGTCGAGGATGAAAGGCGTGGCCTCAGGAATGGGGCCGTCGTCGAAAGTGAGATAGACAGCCTTCTTGTGTGGCTCTATCCGCCACAAAGCGTGAGGATAGAACCAACGGAAGATTCTAGGGGGTTGTTCGATGAACATTACAGGGAATCTTCTTCGAAGAGTTCCTCTTCCTCTTCTGCTTCTTCAGCCTGATTACTCATTCCAAAGGACCTGTAGAGGCGGCCTTGGATGAGCTGGTTGTAGAGGTCGAGTTTCTGGCTGAGTTCTTTTGCCTTAATGCTGCCTGCACTCTCGAGGATGCCTACTGCTGCATGCATCTGGTAGAGATAGTAAAAGCAGTCCTTCTCGTTGATAAGCAGAATCTTGTCAGGAAGACTGATGTACCACTCGAGATACTCGGTTGCCTGGACTGCAACGGGCATGGCGATGTCGATAGCCTCTGTCTTCTTGCCGAGAGTGTTCCAGACACGAGCTAACTCAAGAGAGCCGCCGCTGTAGTTGTGAGGCACGGTAGTTGGAGGAATCACTTGCTCTGCCTTGGCCACGACCTTCTCTGCTTTGTCGAGTTTGCCTTCCTGGACGAGCCTTGATGCCAGTTGCGAGAAGATGCGACGATGGGTGTTGCACATGCGCATCACGGTCTCATCGAGATAGATTCCAGGCTTGTCGATGCCACCAAAGCTGAAGCGCGTCATCAGGTTCTCGTACATCTTCTCCGTGTCGATGTTCTTTCCGCTCTTTGTGGTATTGAAGGGAGTGATGCGATGGACAAGTCCTTCCTGAACGAAGTAGTCTTGAACGGTGGCTCTGTTCTCAGAACCGACTGTCATTGCCATGTAGATTGGGCGCTCCCAATTGCATTGTTGAATCATCTCGTACATCATCAGCTCGCTCTTGTAGACAATTCGTTTGCCCTTCAGGTTGATGTGCATTTTGTCTGGGATGCTGTCTCCAGCCATCATCATTCCGCTTCGACGCACAGCTTCCTTGTCGATGGTGAGGACGATGCTGTCAGTCGGAATGAAACGAAGCTCAGGGTTGTCGCTGAGAATCCAGTTGTCCATAATGCTCGAGAGCTCATGCGGATTGTCGCCAAGAATGTTGCGAAGTGTTTCTGGATCATCTTTGTAAGACTCGATGAGACGTTCCAAAGTGCCTGGCCGAACGCTGACACCTTCGCGAGTTCCTGCCACATATTGCAAGCGACTCCAATGGATGGGAACGGCTGGGGAATCGTAGGCAGGTCGCTTCATCTGGTCGATATACCAGTCGGTCTGCAGGTAAGAGAGGTTGCAGACGCGGGCATCGGTGCGGAAACCTTCAGTTTCTTGGGCGTACCAAAGGGGGAAGGTGTCGTTGTCGCCATTTGTATAGATGATGGGGAAGTCGCCTTTCGACAAAGACTCGAGGTAGTTGCGGCCAAAGTCGCGACAGGTATATCGGCCACTTCTGTCGTGATCGTCCCAAGTCTGACCAGCCATCTGAATTGGCACAAGGACGCAAAGGCAGCAGAGCAAAGCGCAAACCATCTCGTTCTTGAGCAGTTTCTGCAAATAGTAAGCGATGCCTGCAACGCCCAGACCTACCCAAATAGAATAAGCATAGAACGAACCGGCATAAGCATAATCACGCTCGCGAGGCTGCATCGGCGTTTGGTTCAGGTAGAGGACGATGGCGAGACCAGTCATGAAGAAGAGGAAGAAGACGATTCCGAACTGCTTTTCGCCTTCGCCATTCTTGGTCTTTTCGTCGTTCTTGAAGAGTTGCCAGAGCAGACCAATCAGGCCAAGCAAGAGCGGCAAGCAGTAGAAGACGTTGTGTCCCTTGTTCTCTCGAAGTTCGCTAGGCAGCTTGCTTTGGTCGCCAAGGCGCATATTGTCGAGGAACGAGAAGCCCGTAATCCAGTTTCCATGCTCCCATTCTCCGTTGCCTTGCAAGTCGTTCTGTCGGCCTGCGAAGTTCCACATGAAGTAGCGCCAATACATGAAGTTGACCTGATAGCTTAGGAAGAAGCGCAGGTTCTCAAGCTGCGTCGGCGTCTTTATCTGCACCATCTCGCCACAGCGTTCGTAGGTTTTGACCGTGCCTTTCACGCCGCCCATCCAGCTTTCGTAGGCTGCGGGGTGCGGGTCGCTGGAACTGTACATGCGGGGGAAGAACATGTTCTGCTGATAGACATAGTCCGTCTTGTAGCGTTGAATCTCGTAGCGGTCGGGTTCGTCGGGCGTTTGCTTCTCCTTTCTCTGATAGACGGGAGCACCTTGCTTGCTGACTGGAACGCAGTAGTTGCCGTCGGGCTTGAGCAGGACTTGGCTGGTGTAGGCAGGTCCGTAGAGTAGAGGACGGTCGCCATACTGCTCTCGACTCAGGTAAGTTCCCAAGGTAAATATGTCTTCGGGAGAGTTCTGATCCATCGGTGTATTGGCCGAGCTGCGGATGACAATCACGGCATAAGAGCTGTAACCAATCATGATCATGAGCATGCAGAGCAGCGATGTGTTCATCAGTCGTGCTGAAACGAGGGGTTTACCTTCTTTCTTCCATCGAAGGAGGAAGTAGAGCAGAGCCAAGATGATAACGCCACAGATGATGCTGGTCCAGCCGTAACCGTAGAAGGGAATGCCCAACATGCCCACACTCAGCAGGTAAGAGAGTATCATTCGGGTGCGGCTCTTCTGTTTGATGGTTTCCCAAATGCTCCAAAGCACAATGCCTACAAGCAGGGCGATATACACGATGACGCCAGTGTTGAAAGGCATATTGAGGGTGTTTACGAAGAGAAGTTCGAACCAACCGCCAACCTTAACGATGCCAGGAACGATGCCATAAAGCACGGCACAAATGAGAAGAGCGCTTCCTGCCAACCAGAAGAGTGCTCCCTTCATTGTAGCATTCTTCACTTTCCTATAATAGAAGATGAGGACGAGGGCTGGCAGACAGAGCAGATTCAGCAGGTGAACGCCGATGCTCAGGCCGGTCAGATAAGCGATGAAGATAAGCCAACGGTCGCTTCCAGGCTCGTCTGCGTGGTCTTCCCACTTGAGCATAAGCCAGAAGACGACTGCTGTGAAAAGGCTACTGTAAGCATAAACCTCGCCTTCGACTGCGCTGAACCAGAAGGTGTCGCTGAAGGTATAGACGAGGGCTCCAGTCAATGCACTTGCCTCAACCGTGATGAGTTGGGCCAGATTCTGCACTCTGCCGTTCTCTCCAACCAGTTTGCGAACCAGATGACTGATGGTCCAGAAGAGGAACATGATGCAAGCGGCACTGAAGAGGGCACTCATCATGTTGACCATCAGCGCGACTTTCGTGGGGTCGTTCACAAATTGGGTGAACAGGTTGGCTGTGAGCATGAAGAAAGGTGCCCCAGGTGGGTGACCGACTTCAAGCTTGTATGCGGTTGTGATGAACTCGGGGCAGTCCCAGAAACTTGCGGTAGGTTCCACCGTGCTGCAATAGACGAATGCAGCGATGGCGAACGTAATCCACCCCATCAGGTTGTCGATTAGTCTGAAATGCTTCATTTCGCTTCTTAATATATATAAGATGTGTAAATTCCGTGCAAAGGTACGAAAAAAAGTTTAGAGTTTAGAGTTTAGAGTTTAGAAATTCTGCTTTTATTAACTCGAAAGGCCTCTCTGTTAAACTTTTTTGGCGAAAAACTTGCAGGAATCGGGGGATTGTCGTACCTTTGCAGCGCTTTTCGAGGGAAAGCAATACTTCAGGGCGCTTAGCTCAGCTGGTTCAGAGCGTCTGCCTTACAAGCAGAGGGTCGGGGGTTCGAATCCCTCAGCGCCCACAAAAAAGGGGAGTGAGATTAAACATCTTGCTCCCTATTTTGTATAAGAGGGTCGGAAGTTTTTCCCTTCGGTCAAGCGGCAGAGCCGGAGCGAATGCCTTCAGCAGCCACAAAAGAAAGCGAAGTCAGGAGGCTTCGCTTTTTCTTATTTCATACGTGGGCAGAGTGGTTGTCAATCGTCGCACTAGTAATTCGCAATCGTAACACTATACGTTTGCAATCGTGGCACTATACGATTGCCATCGTGGCTGTAGTCGTTCAGAGTTCTTTCAGTTCGCGACTGATTTCCTGCAACTCAGTCTTGATGTTTTGAAGGCGTTCTATGATTTCCGAAGCGTCGCTGGCTGCCTTCTTGTTCTTGCTCAGAACTTGTTTCGCAGCTGCAATCTTCATGCCTCGAACTTTGAGCAGATTGTAGACGAGGCGAATCTCTTCGATGTCTTCCTTAGTATATTGGCGGATGCCTCTACCGCTCTTCTTGGGGCTGATGTTGGGGAACTCCCTTTCCCAAAAACGCAATAACGACTCTGCTACATTGAATTGCTCTGCAACTTCCGAAATACCATAGTATTTCTTAAGCTCTTTGTTCGGATTGTATGCCATATTGCTCGCTTAAAGACCTTTTAGCTCGTTTTTCTTTGCAAAAGTACACAAAACATTTTATCTTTGCAAAAATTTTCGCAAAAGATTAACTAAGAAACAAAATATTTATGGCTATGACAGCAAATGAGATACGCGATTCGTTCCTGAAATACTTCGAGTCGAAGGGACACAAAATCGTTCCTTCTGCTCCGATGGTTGTGAAAGACGACCCAACCCTCATGTTTACCAATGCCGGCATGAATCAGTGGAAAGACATCATACTTGGCACTCGCGACCCTGAACCCCGCAGAAGAGCCGACTCGCAGAAGTGCTTGAGAGTCAGTGGAAAGCATAAAGACCTGGAAGAAGTAGGGCATGATACCTACCACCATACTATGTTCGAGATGCTCGGCAACTGGAGTTTCGGCGACTATTTCAAGGAAGGAGCCATCGATATGGCTTGGGAATACCTCATCGATGTCCTGAAGCTCGACCCGAAAGACCTCTATGTGACGGTCTTCGAAGGCAGTCCTGAAGAGAATCTTGTCCGCGATGACGAGGCTGCAGGATACTGGTTGAAGCATGTTCCGGCTGACCATATCATCAACGGTAACAAGCATGACAACTTCTGGGAAATGGGCGACACAGGCCCTTGCGGACCCTGTTCCGAGATTCATCTCGACTCTCGTTCGGCAGTGGAAAAGGCCAAAGTGCCTGGAAGGGAACTCGTCAACAAGGATGATCCGCAGGTTATCGAGATCTGGAACATCGTCTTCATGCAATACGAACGCAAGGCCGACGGTCATCTCGAACCGCTCAGTATGAACGTTATCGACACTGGAATGGGCTTCGAACGACTGGTTCGCGCCATTCAGGGCAAGCAGTCGAACTACGATACCGACGTCTTCCAGCCCATCATCAAAGCCATCGGCGACCTCAGCGGCTTCCGTTATGGCGAGAAAGAGGAAGTCGATGTGGCTATGAGAGTTGTGGCCGACCACCTTCGCACCATTGCTTTCTCCATCGCAGATGGTCAGTTGCCTAGTAACGCGAAAGCCGGCTACGTCATCCGTCGCATCCTTCGCAGAGCCGTTCGCTATGCCTACACTTTCCTCGGACAGAAGGAAGCCTTCATCTATCGTCTTTTGCCTGTCCTCATTCAGGAAATGGGAGCGACCTATCCGGAACTCGAAGGCCAGCGCGAACTCATTACAAAAGTGATGAAGGAAGAGGAAGAAAGTTTCCTCCGCACACTCGAAACTGGCATCCGTCTGCTGGATGGTGTTATGAAGGAGGCAAAGGCTGCAGGTCAGACAGGCATTGACGGCGAAAAGGCTTTTACGCTCTTCGACACCTATGGCTTCCCCTTGGACCTCACCGAACTCATCTGTCGCGAGAATGGTCTCACAGTTGACGAGGCTGGATTCAACGTCGAGATGCAGAAACAGAAAGACCGTGCCCGTAATGCTGCCCAGGTAGAGGCAGGCGATTGGGTAGTCATCAGCGATCAGTTGGAACAGAAGTTCGTCGGTTACGACTACACAGAATACACTTGCCACATTGTTAAATATCGCGAAGTAAAGCAGAAGAAGGGTGTCGTTTACGAAGCAATCTTCGACCAGACACCTTTCTACGGAGAGATGGGCGGCGAGGTTGGCGACTCTGGCGTCATCGTGAACGAGGAAGAGACCATCAAGGTGATTGATACCAAGAAAGAGAATGGCGTGAGTGTTCACTTGCTTGAACGCATCCCCAACAATCCTGAGGCTGAGTTCATGGCTTGTGTCGATGTGGAGCGTCGCCATGCTATCGAGGCCAATCATACTTGTACGCACCTTCTCGACGAAGCCCTCAAAGAGGTTCTTGGCAGTCATGTAGAGCAGAAAGGTTCACTCGTGACACCAGATTATCTGCGCTTCGACTTCTCTCATTTCGAGAAGGTTACGCCTGAACAACTGCGCGAAGTAGAGCATCTCGTTAATGAACGTATCCGTCAGAACCTGCCTCTCCAGGAATACAGGGACACGCCAATCGAGGAAGCAAAGAAGCTTGGAGCCATCGCTCTCTTTGGTGAGAAGTATGGAGACAAGGTTCGCGTCATTCAGTTTGGCACGAGTGTCGAGTTCTGTGGCGGTTGTCATGCAAGCAGTACAGGCTGCATCGGGATGGTTCGTATCCTGTCGGAAAGCAGTATTGCTGCTGGTGTGCGTCGTATCGAAGCCATTACCGGTAAGGCAGTTGAAGAGCATATTGACAGAGTGCAGGACATGATAACTGGCCTCAAAGGCCTCTTCAACAACGCTCCTGACCTGGTTGGAACCATCCAAAAGGCTATCAGCGACAACGCCGAACTTAAGAAGCAGTTGGAGGATGTCATGCATGATCGGGCTGCCGACCTCAAGAAGGACATGCTCTCGAAGCAGAAGCAAATAGGTGGATTCAATGTCTTGAGAGCCATCACGCCACTAAGTGCCGAGTATGTTAAGGACATAGCCTTCCAACTTCGGGCAGAAGTGGAGGACAGTATTGTAGTGATTGGTTCCGTTGCTGGCGGCAAACCTCTGCTCACGGCGGCAGCTTCAGATAGTGCCGTAGCTGCAGGCGTGAACGTTGGCAAGAACATTCGCGAAGCCGCTCAACTGATGCAAGGCGGTGGAGGTGGCCAGCCTCATTTCGCCACAGCTGGTGGTAAGAACGTCGAAGGCATACATGCTGCCGTGGAGAAACTCATTGAGCTCCTCACTGCTTAAAAGTATATCATAAAAAAGGAAGCACTCAAATCAAGTCGTTTGGGTGCTTCCTTCTTTATTGTTGCCCTTTGATGTCTTCCTCAAATGTCAATTGTTTTACCTAAATGATATCTGAGTTTCTGAAGGTAATTCATATTAACAATATCGTAGGGCTCTATCCCGATTGCATGTTCAAGCAAATCAAAGTTCGCATAGTATGACTTGTTAATGCTGATGACAAGTTTCCTGTCTTGAATAAGCCACAGCGATTTCTCGTCCTGAAACTGGGTGGGAGTGATGACTTCCAAGGCGAAGTCGAAGTCGTCTAAAGCATAGTAACCCACTTTCCACGGGCATAACAGGCTCTTTGCCTCAAGATGCTCGCGCCAGATGGTGAGCCGTTTTGTGGTGTGAAGGATATATAGGAGGATGGGGAGAAACACCAGTGCGCACAACGACGAAAGGAGATAGGACTTCATCGTTACTTCTCCTTCTTCAATATACTCTGTGAGAGGTATGGCAATGATGAGGAGTGAAAGGAGGAACCAAAGTGAGAGGCCGAAAAGATGGCTTTTGGCAAACGCTGAATCAACTGCGCGACTGGCATCTGCTCCCCAGTCTTTTAGTTCGATTGAAGATAGTGCTTCCTTCAGTTCTGCATAGTTCTCATAAATCTTTGAAGAAAGTTTGACAGCCCGCTTTCCTTGATACAGAAGATAGATTGACTCGCCGTTTTCCTCTTCTTCTATAATATAGGAGTCAAACTCAGCCAGTCGATAGAAGCGCTTCAAAAAAGGAAGGCAAGTATGTTTCACTTCCAACTCCTGGTCTGTGACGACTATAGTCTTCAGGCGAAAAGCCCAACTACACAGAGCAATAGCAAGCAAGACACCTGCCACAACGATGGTGACGAAGATTGCTCGCCTGGAACCAAGCGAAAAGGTCATTAGTGTGAGGGGAGCCAATAAGTACATTATCAGCTCCAACCAAAGGCCTTTCGAATTGAATTTTGAAGTGATAAGCATTAAATCAGTTTATCTGTTCTTATACATTTCCTCGTAGTATTTCTCGTAGTCGCCGCTTGTGATGTTGTCCATCCACTGCTCATTGTCGAGATACCACTTGACGGTCTTCTCGATGCCTTCTTCGAACTGAAGCGATGGTTCCCAGCCGAGTTCCTTTTGGAGCTTGGTGGAGTCGATGGCATAGCGAGCATCGTGACCAAGTCTGTCTGTGACATAGGTGATGAGGTCCATGTCGACTCCTTCAGGACGGCCAAGCAAACGATCAACTGTGTTGATGACTGTCTTGATGATGTCGATGTTCTTCCATTCGTTGAAGCCGCCTATGTTGTATGTCTCGGCGATTCGTCCTTTATGGAAGATTGTGTCGATGGCGCGAGCGTGGTCTTCGACGTAGAGCCAGTCGCGCACGTTCTCGCCCTTTCCATAAACGGGAAGTGGCTTGCGATGGCGTATGTTGTTGATAAAGAGAGGTATCAGTTTCTCTGGGAACTGGTAAGGTCCATAGTTGTTGGAGCAGTTCGTCACGATGGTCGGCATACCGTAAGTGTCGTGGTAAGCGCGGACAAAGTGATCGCTGGAGGCTTTCGAAGCGGAGTACGGGCTGTGTGGATTGTACTTAGTTGTCTCGTAGAAGAAGTCCTTGCCGTATGCCAAATGATGTTCTGAACTGCTGGCTGTCGTGGTGAAAGGCGGTTTGATGCCTTCGGGATTGGTCATTTCGAGTGCCCCATACACCTCGTCGGTCGAGATGTGATAGAAGCGTTTGCCTTCGTATCTTTCTGGCAGGCTTTCCCAATAAAGCTTGGCGGCTTGCAGGAGGGAGAGCGTTCCCATGACGTTCGTGCGAGCGAAGGTGAAGGGATCTTTGATGCTGCGATCCACGTGACTCTCTGCTGCGAGGTGGATGATGCCGTCGATTTTTTCGTCCTGCATCAGCTTGTAGAAGGCGTCGAAGTCGCAGATGTCCATCTTGACGAACTTGTAGTTGGGCTTGTCCTCGATGTCTTTCAGGTTGGCGAGGTTGCCTGCGTAGGTCAACTTGTCGAGGTTGATGATCTTGTACTCAGGGTACTTGTTGACGAAGAGGCGTACTACATGACTGCCGATAAAACCGGCTCCACCAGTTATGACGATGTTGAGTTTCATAGTTATATAAGGTCTGTGAAGGGACTTTCGAAGTCCTTCAGGTTAAGATGCTTTGTGTCTTTTTCGCTCAGAATTGCCTTCTCTGACGGGATTCGCCAGTCGATGCCGAGACTTTCGTCTGTAATGGAGATGCCGTCGTCTGCTTCCGGATGGTAGAACTGGTCGCATTTGTACTGGAAGACGGCAGTCTCGCTCAGTACGGCAAAGCCGTGAGCGAAGCCTTTCGAAATGAAGAACTGACGATGATTCTCTTCTGTGAGTTCGACTGCGACGTGCTGACCGTAAGTGGGTGAGCCTTTGCGAATGTCGACGGCAACATCGAGAACGGCTCCTCTTACACATCGAACGAGTTTGCTTTGTGTGTAAGGTGGGCGTTGGAAGTGCAGTCCTCGCATCACACCATAAGTGGACATGCTTTCGTTATCCTGCACAAAGTTGATGGGGCCTACTTTCTCCTCGAACTCTCTCTGCGAGAATGATTCGAAGAAGTAGCCGCGAGCATCCCTGAAGATGCGTGGTTCTATGATGAGTAAGCCTTCGATGGCGGTCTTAATTACTTCCATTCGTTTGTTGTTTTTGAATGTTGGCTATGCATTTTTCGAGTGAATCGACCCAATACGGAACCTCGATGCCGAAGGTTTCGCGAATGCTGCGTTTGTCGAGGACGGAGTATGCAGGACGCTTTACGGGACTTGGATATTCCGAAGAATAGCAAGGACGGATGTCGCAATCCTTGTGATGGGCGATTCGCGCAATCATTTGTGTGAAGTCGTACCACGAGCAGACACCTTCGTTGGAATAGTGATAGATGCCTTGGACGGGCTTCGAGAGGATGACTTTTATCGCGTTTGCGAGGTCGAGGGCATATGTCGGAGTGCCACATTGATCGAAGACAACTTGGAGTTGTGGCTTTGTCTGAGTGAGGTTGAGCATCGTTTTGCAGAAGTTCTTGCCGAACTCACTATAGAGCCAAGCCGTTCGAATGATGATGAAGCCCCCTTTCGCGTTTTCCGAAGTGGCGAATACTTCCTTGATTTTCTCCTCGCCTTCTTTCTTCGTTTCGCCATAGACGCCAGTCGGCGTGCCCTTTTGGTCGGGCCGGCAAGGTGTGTTGTAAGGCTCCTTGCCGAACACGTAATCGGTGGAGATTTGCACGAGCCAACCCCCAACTTCCTTCATTGCACGAGCCAAGTTCTCTGGGGCCGTGGCGTTGAGCTTCTCGACAAGTGCACGATTTTCTGGAGCCTCGGCTGCATCTACGTTTGTCCAAGCCGCACAATTCACGATGGCTCGGACATCGTTTTCCTTCACCATAACGCGAATGGCTTCGAGGTCTGTGATGTCGAGGAACGTGGTCTCCACGCCCTCTTGCTCCGTTACATCGGTGAAGATGTAGCGGTCCGACGAGTCCCTGGCCACGATGCGCATCTCGTTGCCTAACTGTCCGTTAGCTCCTGTGACGAGTATGTTCATTCCTGTGAGTATGCTTTTAGTTCAGAGTACAAAGATAGTAATAATTGATGAGAAAGCCGACGTTTGCTTTGTTTTTTTGCCTTAATTGTGTGAAAAAAGAGGTTCGTTCCCAGTTATGGAGTTGGACGTTTCAAAAGATCAAGTGTGACGTTTGCAAACGTATAGTGTTATGATTGCAATCGTATAGTGCGACGTTGGCAATCGTATAGTGTTACGTTTGGATTTTAACTGTGTTATGTTCGGCATCACTCAGAGCCGAGTCGGGCCAATTCACGAGATAGACCTGCTTGGTTGCCCTTGTGATGGCGGTATAGAGCCATCGGAAATAGTCTGGCGTAAGCATTTCCTCCGTGATATATCCCTGGTCGATATAAACGTGCTCCCATTGCCCTCCTTGAGCTTTATGACAGGTTACGGCATAGGCATACTTGATTTGCAAGGCATTATAATAGATGTCCTGACGCAAACACTTCATTCTATCGCGTCGGTTTGTCATTTCAGGATAGTCCTCCCAAACACCGTTGAAGAGGGCTTCTTGCTGCTGTCTGGTCAAGGCTGGAGCTTCGCTTTGAAGGGCATCGAGCAGGATGGTAACCTCCATCTCCTTGTCTTCGTAGTCAGGAAATGTGATGGTTGCGTCGATAAAACGGAATCCATAGAACGACCTCTCGTTTCGAAGGCGACGGACAATCGCAACATCTCCGTTCGCGATAAAGGCCATCGTATCTGGCGCAACACCATTCGCAGCCTGCTCTCGCTCAGTCCAATAGTAGTTGTTCTTGGCCACCATAATCAAGTCTCCGCTCGAAAGTTCCTCTTCATAGTCAAGGATGCGGCTCCTTATACCATTATTAAATATGTTGGCTCGCTTGTTGCTTCTGGTCACGACTATCGTTCCGTCAGTTCCAAAGTTGCGGTAACTTTGCTCGAGAGCCTCGATGAGTTCGTCTCCAGGAAGTGCCTTGACGTCAGGAAAACTCTTGCCTCTCAGCTTGGGAAACTCGAACATTTCGTCGTTTTGGATGAGGCTTCTGAGCATCGTGGCGTTCCAAAGAATGCCGGATTCCTCGAGTTGACGGACAACTTGAGTCAGCTGGATCTCTGTCACCTCCATTCCATAACCCTCGAGCATCGTTCTGCTCAAGGCCGGACTCTCTTCCTCGCCGACAGGAGGAAGCTGGGCCGTGTCCCCCACCAGCACAAGTCGGCAGCCCTCGCAGGAATAGATGTAATGCATCAAATCGTCGAGCAATCGGCCAGTTCCAAAGACAGTATTGTCGTGAGCATCATTCGCAATCATCGACGCCTCGTCCACTATGAAGAGAGTATCCTGCTGAAGATTGATATCATTCTGAAAGATATCCATATCCGTGATTGACTTCTGCCGGTAAATCTTCCTATGAATAGTGAACGCAGGCACTCCCGCGTAAGACGACAAAACCTTTGCCGCCCTACCAGTTGGGGCAAGCAACATGACCCTTTGCTGCAGTTGTCCGAGTGTCCGCACCAAGGCAGCCAGGAGAGAAGTCTTGCCCGTACCTGCATACCCTTTAAGGAGGAAAACTGCATCACGCTCTCTTGAAAGCAAGAAGTCGGCAAGCAAAAAGATAGCTTTTTCCTGCTCTTTCGTCGGATTATGGTCGAAGTTCTCCCTGATTAGGGCACCTAAATCATCACTTATTGCCATTCTTTTATAAAAAAAAGACCTTTTTGGTGGATATATGAATAATTCTTTTTACTTTTGCGATGCGAATATACAAAATAAATTACATATATCGTATGAAAAAGGTAATAAATCTTATTTTAGGTATCTGTGTAGTCGGTTTGCTCTTCATTTGCTGGCGTAGCATCAAGGATACCGAGGACTTCGACGCAACTGTCGCAGCCAGAGAGAATGTGGTAAAGGCACGTCTTTTGGAGATTCGTAGTGCTGAGGAAGCCTACAAGGCCCAGCACGATGGCGTCTATTGCGCAGATTGGTCCGAACTTATCAAGTTCGTAAAGGAAGGCAAACTGCCCGTTGTCATGAAGCAAGGCTTGCTTACCGAGGACCAGATGAACAAGGGTTTGACCGAAGCTAAAGCAGCTGCCATCGTTAATAGTGGCGATGCGGCAGCCATCGCAGCTAATGGTCTGCAGAACTTTAAGCGCGATACTATCTGGGTTTCGCTGCAGGACTCTCTCTACAACTACGAAGGCTTTGTGGCCGACTCACTTCGCTACATCCCCTTCTCCCAGGGTGATACCTTCGAAATCATTGCTTGTCCCAACACGACTCGCTCAGGTACCATCATTCAGGTAATGGAGTGCAACGCTCCTGACAGCAGTTTCCTCAAGGGAATGGGCAAGCAGGGCAATCGTCTCATCTACAATCGTAATGAAGAGGCAAATGCCAAAGGTGCTTATGCTGGCCTGAAGATAGGTGATGCCGGCAACAACTGGAATAACAATGCTGGCAACTGGGAGTAATTCTTTCACAAGTTATAGATTATCCATCCGCTTTGGTGCGGATGGATTTTCTTTTTCTGTACTTAATGCTCTTGGTGGGTCAACAGTACAGACTGACCACTTTCCTGTAACCGAACAGGCAGTTGCCGCTAATGTTCTGAGGCAAGCTTTACAGAAACCCTACTTGATGGACTATCGCTTCCAAAGTGTCGAGTTCGTCGTAGAAGGCTTGTCCACCATCGTTCCTCTCGAGCACTTCAACAAGGGCGACATGCTTGCATTCTATCGTCTCTGCTTCCCAAATCAGCAGGCAAGCGTGGCAGACATGCAATATCAGATACTTTCGTCGCTCGAAGCCGTGATGATATTCTGCCTTGATGGGGATATTCTTCGCGTTGTCCAGGAATGTTATCCTGATGTCAAAGTATGTTGTGCTGATGCTCAGAAACTGGAACAATTTGCTGCTCAGCAGGAGAAAGGCCCTGTCCCAGAAGATGCCGAACAGCGAGACACCTATGTCTGTTTCGAAGAAAAGCGTTTCTTTGTTGCCGTCTTCCGCCGTAATAAGTTGCAATATGCAGCGTCGCAAGAGGCTTCGAACGACAACGATCGGACCTTTTTGCTGCTAGGCATTTGGAAAGCCCTCGAGTTGCGAGCCCAGAAGGACGCTTGTCATTTGGAAGGCGCAACGAAGAAATTGAAGAAATCTTTATCGGAGTATATCCTTAATGTAGAGTAGTTATTAATTCTCCCTCCTTGCGGGGGAGTTAGAAGGCGGCTATGAGAATCATTACAGGCAAATACAAAGGCAGGCATTTCGAAGTGCCGCGTTCCTTTTCGGCACGTCCTACAACGGACTTCGCAAAGGAAAATCTTTTCAATGTTCTGCAGGCCTATATCGATTTTGACGAAGCTCCAACTGCTCTCGACCTGTTTTCCGGAACTGGCAGTATCACGCTGGAACTTGTCAGTCGAGGTTGCAGTCGTGTCATCAGTGTTGAGCTCGACGGCCGTCACCACCGCCTTATCAAACAATTCCTCGACAAGTTGCAGGATAGTGCGGCTTTACCCGTTAGGGGTGACGTCTTCCAATATTTGGCAAAGTGCCGTGAGCAATTCGATTTCATCTTTGCCGATCCTCCCTATGTTTTGCCGCAGATTCCGGAGTTGCCCGATATCGTCTTGAGTCGCAATCTACTCAAGGAGGGTGGACTTTTTGTTCTTGAACACGGCAAACAAAACGATTTCTCGCATCATCCTCGCTTTGTAGAGCATCGTAGCTACGGGAGTGTCAACTTCTCGTTCTTCCAGTAATCGATTCGCGTCTTATACGTACGCGCGTATATATGTATAATGAAAGGAGTGCATCCTCTCGTCGTGATTGACGAAAAGATGCACTCTTCTTTTTTATAACCCGTGGTTAAGTTTCAAAGTTCACACGTTAAGTTCGTAAACTTCACACGTGAACTTTGCTAACTTCACACGTTACGTTACAACTTTGGACCTGCAGCGACGAGTGCCTTGCCAGCTTCGTTTGTTGTGTACTTGCCGAAGTTCTTGATGAAGCGGGCTGCGAGATCCTTTGCCTTCTCTTCCCAAATGCTTGCCTCTGCATAGGTGTCGCGAGGATCAAGGATTGCGGGATTAACATTTGGCAAAGCTGTGGGCACCTCGAAGTCGAAGAAAGGAATCTTCTTTGTGGGAGCATTCAGGATGCTGCCGTCGAGGATTGCGTCGATGATACCGCGGGTATCAGGAATTGAGATGCGCTTGCCTGTACCGTTCCAACCTGTGTTCACGAGGTAAGCCTTTGCGCCACTCTTCTCCATCTTCTTGACCAACTCCTCTGCATACTTTGTGGGATGCAGTTCGAGGAATGCCTGACCGAAGCAAGCAGAGAATGTGGGAGTGGGCTCTGTGATGCCACGCTCTGTACCTGCAAGCTTAGCTGTGAAGCCAGAGAGGAAGTAGTACTTCGTCTGCTCAGGAGTGAGGATGCTGACGGGAGGCAGTACGCCGAATGCATCTGCGCTGAGGAAGATGACGTTCTTGGCGTCTGGGCCTGCGCTCTTACCATTGACCTTCAGAGCAATCTTCTCAATGTGGTCGATAGGATAGCTTACGCGAGTGTTCTCAGTCACGCTCTTGTCTGCGAAGTCGATCTTGCCGTCTTCTGCGACTGTAACGTTCTCCAGGAGGGCATTACGCTTGATGGCGCCATAGATGTCAGGTTCGTTCTCCTTAGAGAGGTTGATGACCTTTGCATAACAACCGCCTTCGAGATTGAAGACGCCCTCGTCATCCCATCCGTGTTCGTCGTCACCAATGAGGAGACGCTTCGGGTCGGTAGAGAGAGTGGTCTTGCCTGTACCGCTGAGGCCGAAGAAGATAGCTGTGTTCTTGCCCTCCATATCGGTGTTAGCGGAGCAGTGCATAGAAGCGATGCCCTGCAGAGGCAGGTAGTAGTTCTGCATGGAGAACATGCCTTTCTTCATCTCGCCACCATACCATGTATTGATGATGCATTGTTCGCGAGAAGTGGTGTTGAAGGCAACGCAGGTCTCAGAGTTGAGTCCGAGCTCCTTGTAGTTCTCCACCTTAGCCTTGCTGGCGTTGTAGATGACGAAGTTGGGCTTGAAGTTCTTCAGCTCCTCTTCTGTGGGCTGGATGAACATGTTCTTCACGAAATGGGCTTGCCAAGCGACCTCCACGATGAAGCGAACAGCCAGACGAGTGGCTTCGTTAGCACCGCAGAAAGCATCCACGACATAGAGGTTCTTGCCGGAGAGCTCCTTGATAGCAATGTCCTTAACCTTTGCCCAGACCTCTTCGCTCATTGGATGATTGTCATTCTTGTACTCTTCAGTCGTCCACCAAACCTTATCCTGGCTTTGTGCGTCCTTAACGATGTACTTGTCCTTGGGGCTGCGACCTGTGTAGATACCAGTCATAACGTTGACTGCGTCGAGCTCTGTGTTCTGTCCCTTGTCGAAACCTGTAAGCTCAGCTTTCGTCTCTTCCTCAAAGAGAAACTCATAGGAAGGGTTGTGGGCAATCACGGTACTGCCGATGATGCCGTACTGTTCCAAATTAACTGTTGCCATTGTGTTGTTGTTGAAAATTATGATTAATGTTGTATCTGTTATCTCTTAAACGGGTGCAAAGTTACAATTTTCTTCTGATTTAGTGAAACGTCTCACACTTTTTTTGCAAATGACAGCCGTTTTATTTCTCTTTGTGTGCTTTTTTGCAAAGTTTACTTTGCATTTATAACGCGATTTTATATCTTTGCATCCAAGAATAATTAAACAAGACGAGCATGAAAATCATAAATATGAGCGAGACACCAAGTGTCCTCAATCAATATCTAAGTGAACTCCGAAATGTCAGCATTCAGCAAGACAAAATGCGTTTCCGCCATAATCTTGAGCGAATCGGAGAACTGATGGCTTACGAGATGAGCAAAGGTCTCAACTACAAAACGACAGAGATACAGACACCTTTATCTCCTTGCAAATGCCAATGCATCGCCGACGATATTGTTTTGGCGACTATCTTTCGTGCCGGCTTGCCACTACATCTAGGTTTCCTTAACGTCTTCGATAAGGCAGAATGTGGTTTCGTGAGTGCCTATCGTTACTATAAAGATAAGGAATGTAGCGAGGTAGGGGTACATGTTGAATACATGGCTTCGCCAGATTTGACAGGCAAAACGCTCATTATTGTCGACCCAATGTTGGCAAAAGGCTATAGTTTGGAATTGGCAGTCGATGCATTCTCGAAGAATGGTAAACCTCGTCGTCTCATAATGGCAAGTGTCATCGCTGCTCAAGAAGGTGTAGACCATATCTTGAAACGCTTTGGCAACCGAGAAGATACAGAACTTTGGTGTGCAGTAATCGACCCTGTCCTCAATGATCGTAGCTATATTGTGCCTGGTCTTGGCGATGCAGGAGATTTAGCTTACGGAAGCAAACTCTGATTATTTCATCTTCAGTTCCTTAATAAGGTTCTTGGCTTTCCCCCATTTGTCGATGACGAAAAGCATGTAGCGAACATCGACCCCAATGCATCGTTGCAAATTGTTGTCGAACGAAATGTCGCCAGACATTGCATCCCAATTACCGTCGAAGGCCAAACCCAACAGTTCTCCTTTCCCATTAAACATTGGTGAACCAGAGTTGCCTCCTGTAATATCATTGTTAGAGAGGAAGCAAAGATGCATATCGCCGGTTGTTCGGTCGGCATAACGCCCCCAGTCGCCTTTCTTCATCAGGGCAACGATGTCGTCCTCCAACTTGTAATCTTCTATCTCATTCTGCTTGGCAGCCTTGTCGAGCAGACTCTGGGCGTTAGTGTAGTACTGGTGGTGGATGCCGCCAGCGGTGTAGTCTTGTATGTAACCGTATGAGAGGCGCATCGTGAAGTTGGCGTCACTATAGTGCGGTGTTTCCTGGTCCATCTCGAGGAGAGCCTGAGTCAGGAGGTGCTCGTTATAGTCGATGGTGGTCGAGGCGTCACGGTTTCGTCCGCTTATTTCCTGCATCTTTGTAGGAATATCGTCTGCATAAAGTAGGCCGAGGTCTGTGTCGCGAAGAGTGCTGTCGGCAAGCAACATGTCCACACCATCGAGGCTTGTGCAGATGGTCTTCGAAAAGACATCATGAGCGTAAGACGCCTCGTCGCCCCCGTAAAGGCTGTCGATAGTGTTGTAACACTCAGGCCAATAGCGACGATTTTTCACCTGTTCACGATAGTTCTTTAGCAGCGCTGCCATCGTTGCCTCGTCAAGTTTGGCATCATAGTCCTTGAAAAAGGCTTCCATGCGACTACGGACCTGCGCAGCCTCCGTGCTGTCAGCATCTTGGGGCATCGTGTTAAGCATGTGGGCGACGCGGTAGAGTTCGATGCCTCGCATGAAAGTTTCACGGAAGAAACCTGCAGCATAAACATCTTCACGACGTTTGCCGTAAGCCTCCTCGAGCTTGCCGAACATATCCTCGAAGCGGTTTTTGAGGTCTTTTCTGCCATTGTACCATTGCTTTATCTTACCCTCGAGCTGCTGCTTCTGCCTGATGACGCCTAGGTCGGCAATGGCCTTGTTCATGCCAATGCTGTTCTTCCAGTAGTTACTGCTGCTGGCCCACTTGCTGGCGTACTTGATGCCGACGGCACGGTCGGCATCCATGAAGCGCTTCCACACTTCCTGCTTCTTGCCGCGAACTTGTATCGTACTGACATTAATGGCATTGACACGCTCGTCGATGCCCCACGAACTCATGTAGCGACTGGTACTTCCAGGATAGCCGACAGTCATGCAAAAGTCACCGTTTTGATAGCCATCTATAGCAATGCGGGCATAATTCTTGAGGCGAAGTGGTACATTCTTTGAACTATAATTGGCAGGTTCTCCGTTTTTGTCAGCATAGATGCGGAACACGCTGAAGTCGCATGTTTGCCGCGGCCACATCCAATTGTCTGTGTCGCCACCGAATTTGCCCATCGTCTCCGTAGCTGTGAAAACGAGTCGAATGTCGCGATAGACCTTGTAATAACTTACATAGAAGGCATTGTTTTCGTAGTATGCTCGCACCATACAGTCAAGGCCAGGATTGGCTTCCCTGAACTCCTTTTCAGCAGCACCCATAATGCTATCGGTGTATTGCTTGTCAAGCTCAGCGGTTGATTCGTTGGGATGCTCTTCATAGACTTTGTTGAGGGCGCGCATGATGCGCCCTGTGCATTCCTCTGTCCTTATCAAGAACCTCACGAAGAGTCCCTCGGCAGGACGCTCCTCTTTGCGCGAACGAGCCACAAAGCCGTTCGTCAGGATGTCGTCTTCTGGCGTCGAAAGACTCTGGATGGCACCATAACCACAATGATGATTCGTGAAGACCAATCCATCAGGACTTACTACGACGCCCGAACAGAAGTCGCTGAAATCAACGACGCAGTCCTTGAGGCTTGCGTGTTCTGTACTATATAATTGGCTGGGAGTGAGTTGCAGTCCAAGACTTTTCATCGCCTCAGCTGTTTTCTCGTCAATATGGTTCAGCATCCACATGCCTTCGTCGGCATTGGAAATGAGTGAAAGTGCACAAAGAGTTGCGCATAGGAGTATCTTTTTCATAGAATCTGTTATTTCTTCTTCGGCTTGCGTCTTGCCCAACCTTCTTCGCTGAAGTCAGGAATCTCGCCTTTCAGTTCATTCTTCTTGGGTTTGTCTTGGTTGAGGAACTTCATCCAGTCCTCTTTCTTAAAATATTTCTTGCCTCGAGGTGCCGTATAACCACGTTCTTCGCGAGAAGGCTTCTCACGTTTTTCGCGTTTTGATGTAACAGGTTTTTCTTTTCGAATAGGATTGACTCTTCGTTCTGGTTTCCGCTCTTTTTGTTGTGGTTCCTCTGTCGAAATGTCGCAGACGACACTTCTGCCCTTAACTGTTACGCCATGCTTCAAGCCTTTCAGGACACGGTTCAGGTCGTCTTGCTTAACCTCGATGAACGAAAAACTCTTCATCAAGTCGATGCGCCCCACAGCCACCTTTTCGCCTTGCACGTTCTTGTTAATGAGACTTATTATCTCGCGAGCATACATGCCGTCTATCTTGCCCACATTGAGGAAGAGGCGGACATAGCCTTCTTCAGCCTGATGCGACTTGTTTCGTTGTTTGTGTTTGCCATCATTGTCCTTCCCAGAAGTCGAAACATCCTCTATTTCAGGGGCATTGGCATAGTATTGCAGGAAACGGCCGAACTCGCGCGAAAGCACTCTCTTGATGAGGTCGTCCTTGTCGAGCCATTCCCAACGCTTTTGCACTTCGTCCATAAAGGGTGCAATCTCTTCCTCATCCACCTCGATTCGCTCAATGTCGTCGATGACATGATAGAGTTGCTTTGTGCAGATGTCGCGAGGCTCAGGCAATGTTCCCTGCTCGAAAGTCTTCTGTATTTCCTTTTCGATATGCTTTATCTTGGAGCGTTCGCGCATGCCGATGATGCAGATGCTCGTACCTTTCTTGCCTGCTCGACCTGTTCTGCCTGAGCGGTGAGTATAGTATTCTACATCGTCTGGCATGCCGAAATTGATGACGTGTGTCAAGTCATCCACATCAAGACCGCGAGCTGCCACATCGGTCGCTACAAGCAATTGTATGCGATGGCGACGGAACTTCTGCATCGTGAGTTCTCGTTGTTGCTGAGAGAGTTCGCCGTGTAGGGCATCTGCATTATAGCCGTCACGAATAAGGTTGTCTGCCACTTCTTGTGTTTCGAGGCGAGTACGGCAGAAGATGATGGCATAGATGCGAGGATAGTAGTCCACGATGCGTTTGAGAGCGAGGTACTTATCGCGCGCGTGTACCATATAATATATGTGGTTGACGTTCTCGGCTCCTTCGTTGCGACTGCCAACCTGAATCTGCTTGGCATCGGTCAGGTAGTTCTGTGCGATGCGTTCTATCTCTTGACTCATCGTTGCGCTGAAGAGTAGCGTCCGATGCTGGCTTGGGATGCCTTCGAGGATGCTGTCGAGTTCCTCTTGGAAACCCATCGAAAGCATCTCGTCTGCCTCGTCGAGGACAACATGTTGTACCTTCGAGAGGTCTGCCACGCCACGATTCATCAAGTCCATCAGCCTGCCAGGCGTTGCCACGATGATGTCTACACCATGTTGCAAAGCACGGATTTGCGGCTCGATGTTCGTGCCTCCATAAACGGCCAGGATGTTCGTCTCAGGCAAGTACTTGCTGAAGCCCTCCATATCGTCCGCAATCTGAAGGCAGAGTTCGCGTGTAGGGCTAAGTATGACGACTGTAGGTCCATCGGAATGGACTAGCTGTTGGAGTAGGGGAAGCCCGTAAGCCGCAGTCTTTCCTGTACCTGTTTGGGCCAAAGCAACGAGGTCTGAGTCGTTGTTGAGCAATTGGGGGATTACCTCTTCCTGCACAGGCATTGGATGTTCGTAACCCAGTTCTTCGATTGCTTGCAAGAGTGGCTGGGAAAGTCCCAGTTCGCTAAAATTCTTCATATCGGGCACAAAAGTACAAAGAAAATAAGAATTAAGGAAGAAGAATTGAGAATAATTTTGTACTTTTGCAACGATGAAGACAGGATTGGTATTAGAAGGTGGAGGAATGCGTGGCTTGTTCACGGCTGGCGTGATGGATGTGATGATGGAGCACGACATCCGTTTCGACGGCATTGTAGGCGTTTCGGCAGGGGCTTCGTTTGGGTGCAACTACAAGTCGCATCAGGTGGGTCGTGTCCTTCGTTATAATGTTCGCTTCAAGGACGACCCTAGGTATATGGGGCTGCGAAGCCTGCTTCGGACGGGCAATCTCGTGGCTGCCGAGTTCAGTTATCACACTTTGCCCAACGAGTTGGACTTGTATGACTACGATGCCTGCAACAGCGATCCGACCGAGTTTCACGTGGTCTGTACGGATGTTTTGACAGGCGAGCCTGTCTATCACCATATCGAGTTCATGGACGATAAAAGCCTCGAATGGATTCGCGCATCTGCCTCTATGCCATTAGTTTCGCGACCAGTTCCTCTCGAAGGCCGTCTTCTTCTCGATGGCGGCATTAGCGATTCGATTCCTTTGCGCTACTTTCAGGAGCAAGGTTTCGAGCGCAACATCGTTATCCTGACGCAACCTAAAGGCTTCTACAAGAAGCGGACAAGACTGATGCCCTTCTTCCATCTGTTCATGCGTCGCTATCCTGCCATTGTCGAGGCAATGTCTCGTCGGCATTTGATGTACAACGAAGAACTTGCTTACCTTGAGGAACAGGAGCGATTGGGCAACATCCTTCTCATCTATCCTCAAGATACGCTTCCCATCGGCCGTACTGAACAAGACGAGAAGAAAATGCGTCGAATCTATGCGATGGGTCGTGCGAAAGCAGAGGAGATGTTGAGCGAAATACAGGCTTTCGTGGAGGCTTCGCAAACGTGGGCAGGGATAAACGCAAACGTCACACGTGACGATTGCAAATGACTAACGTGACGATTGCAAATGACTAACGTGACGATTGCAAATGACTAACGTGACGATTGGCAACGTCACACGTTACGTTTTCAATTATCCCTGCATAAGATTTGCTTCATATTGATAAAAGTCGTATCTTTGCAACGAAGAAAACCAATCAAACAACATTAGTTATTATGAAAAAGCATGTTCTTGCAGCCTTTTTGCTGCTGCTTTGCCTGCCCATGATGGCTGGCCGAATCGTGACGGATACAGTGAAGAGTCAAATCCTTTCTGCCGATGTGCCCTGTAATGTCTATTTGCCCGATGGATTCGGCAGAAATGAGAGCCAGCAATATCCTGTCATCTATTTGCTTCACGGCTTGAGCGATGACTATCGTGCTTGGCGAGATAAGGGGCAGATGCAGATGGTCGTCGATGAACTCATTGGCTCTGGCGAATGCGTTCCTGTCGTTATCATCATGCCTAATGCAGGTGGGCCAGACACACACAATACATGGAACGGCTACTTCAATATGCCAGGTTGGTCGTACGAGGATTTCTTCTTCCAGGAGTTCCTGCCAACTTTGGAGAAGAAGTATCGCGTCGTTGGCGATAAGGAACATCGTGCTGTGATGGGCCTTTCAATGGGCGGTGGCGGCAGTACAGTCTATTGCCAGAGGCACCCTGATATGTTCTCGTCCTGCTATGCCATGAGTGCGTGGCTTGACAACGAGAGCAACAATGTCGGCCCTGGCGACCAGAAAGACAAACGATACTATGTCACAGAAGCCGTGAAGGAACACAGCGCCCTGCGTTTTGTTGAGCAGGCTGACGATGCTACCAAGCAGAAGTTACGAACCGTCAAGTGGTTCTTCGACTGTGGAGACGATGACTTCCTCTTCGATCAAAGTGTCAAGATGCACCAATTGATGCGCAGGGCTTGGATTCACGACGAGTTGCGCATCCGTAATGGCGTGCATAATTGGGAGTATTGGCATCAGGCACTTCGCATAGCCCTGCCTTTTGCCTCTCGCAACTTCGGCAAGTAAGTCCTTCTGGGGCACGATGAAAAAGGAAATCAACCCAAAAGAGACGACTCGCGCCTATGCCTTCGAGATGTGGATGAAAGCCCCGATGCCGATGGTGACGCTCTTCAAGACGCTCGATGTGAGCAGACTTGTGAGGGTGAGCAGAAAAACGGGAATGAAGTTCAACATGCTGATGTGCTGGTGCATAGGCAAGGCGGCAAGCACAGTCAAAGAGTTCTATCTCCTGCCCGAAGCAGGCAAGTTGATGCAGTTCGACAGCCTCGCGGTTAATACTATTGTGGAGAATAAGCAGGGCGAGGTCAGTTCGTGCGACATCCCCTTCAGCGAGGACTTGTCTCTCTTCAATGATAATTACCTCAGGCTCACAAGGGCGGTGGCAGAGAGCGGCAAGAACCATGACTTGCCCGACTCGATGGTCATCGGCACGTCGGCTCTGGCGCAGTACGACATCGACGGCGCAGTCGGCATGTATAGCGGCATCTTCAACAATCCTTTCCTTATTTGGGGACGCTACAAACGCAGTTTCTTCAGGACGACTCTCAAGGTCTCCTTCCAGTTCCACCACACTCAGATGGATGGGGCTCAAGCGGCTCGTTTCCTCGATGAACTGCAAAGAGTGTTCCGTTCGCTGTGAACTTTTTTTCATCTTCGACGTCACCTTTTGCCTTCCTGATGCGTTATGTTAGTGACCAGGGTCAAGAGAAACAGAAGTTTAACAATATCTAATTAGTAAAGAAATGGAAATTAATGGTGTCGTGGGAGATATGATGGGCGCTACATTAGGGCTTTTAGTGCTTGAGATAATCGTTTATTTTGGTGTTCCTCTCTTGATTGTGTGGATGATTTACCGCTATTATAACAACAAGACAAACAAGCGTGCAAAAATCATTCAGGCAATTATCGAGAAGAATCCAGATGCCGGAAATGTCGATGAACTGATGAAGAAGATTGCCCCAAAGCAGAAGTCGCTGAAGGAGAAACTGCTTAGGAAATTATTGTGGGGAAGCATTATGATTGTCCTTGGCGTTTGTATCTTCGCTTATGCGTTATGGATAGATTGTTTAGGTGGAAGCCATCCCCAAACTCTTCACCTCACTTACTTTGCGGGAGTGATTCTGTTAGGAATCGGCCTTGCTGTCCTGCTTAATTACTTCATCAGCAAGAAGATG
>JAGCXU010000162.1 GCA_017961145.1 Bacteroidaceae bacterium
ACCCACAGTTATGCCCTCTTCAACCTTTCAGCTGGAATGGACCTGCACATCTTCGGTCATAACTGCATAGAACTCACCTTTTCTTGCCAGAACCTCTTCGACAAAGCCTATCAGCCACACCTTTCCAGATTGAAGTATGTCGACACAAACAACACTTCTGGCAGGCAAGGCATCTCAGCTATGGGCAGAAACTTCTGCATCAAAGTAAACATTCCTATCGACATCCATCTGGGACAATGAAGAGTGGAAACCGCATATACATCGCCATTGACCTCAAGTCTTTCTATGCTAGCGTAGAATGTGTGGAAAGAGGACTCGATCCTCTTTCCGCAAGACTTGTGGTGGCAGACGAAAGCAGAACAGAGAAGACAATATGTCTCGCTGTCTCCCCTGCCCTGAAAGCATACGGAATTCCAGGTCGAGCAAGGCTTTTCGAAGTGAATCAAAAGGCTCGAGGCATCGACTTCATCATAGCCCCTCCTCGAATGGCAAAGTATATCGAGGTAAGTTGCAAGATCTATGATATTTACCTGAAATACATAGCACACGAAGATATTCATGTTTATAGCATAGACGAGGTCTTCATGGATGTCACGGACTATCTTGCAACCTACAAGAAGACGGCTCACGAATTGGCCATAACTATCATTCGTGATGTATTGAAACAAACCGGCATCACAGCAACAGCCGGCATTGGCACAAACATGTATCTTGCCAAAGTCGCAATGGATATCGTGGCAAAGAAAATGCCTGCAGACAAGGATGGAGTTCGTATTGCAGAACTCGACGAAATGTCCTATCGAAGGCAACTCTGGAATCATTTCCCCATCACAGACTTTTGGAGAGTGGGACATGGCACAGCAGAAAAACTCGCAAAATATGGCATCGACACTATGGGAAAGATTGCCAGATATTCCATAGAGAAAGAGGACTTGCTCTACAAACTCTTTGGCGTGAATGCCGAACTGTTGATAGATCATGCATGGGGCTGGGAACCTTGCACCATCGACCTTGTCAAAGCCTATAAACCAGAAACACATTCGATGAGTAGCGGGCAAGTCCTGACAGAACCCTACACTTTCGAAAAAGCAAGAAATGTTGTCATGGAAATGGCAGATGCCATCAGTCTGGAACTTGTGGAAAAGCGTCTTGTTACTGATCAACTTGTCCTTACTGTCAGTTACGATAAGGAGAGTTTGACAAGACTGGAAATAGCATCAAAATATCATGGAGAAGTGGTGATGGATTATTATGGCAGACCCACACCAAAACATGCTCATGGAACAGCAAATCTAGCTGGCCATTCTTCCTCAAGCAGGGAAATCATAGGAGCTGTTATCTCGCTGTATGACAGTATAGTTAACAAAGATCTGCTCATCCGTCGCTTAAATATATCGACAAACCATGTTGTCAGAGAAAGTTTCCCTACTCAGAAAGAACTTCAACTTGACCTTTTCGCTGACAACGAAGCCATTACCAAAGAGATTCAGGCAAAGAAAAAAGAACGACGAATACAAGAGGCTCTGCTCAAGATCAAGCACAAATTCGGCAAAAATGCCATCCTGAAAGGGACAAGTTATGCCGAGGGAGCGACAGCCAGAGAAAGAAACAAACAAATAGGAGGACACAAGGCATGACTGCATACGAAGACATCATCAACTTGCCACATCATGTTTCGAAGAAGCATCCGCAAATGTCCATGTATCAGCGAGCAGCTCAGTTTGCTCCCTTTGCAGCCTTAACAGGGCACGAAGATGCAATAAAGGATACCGCCATACAACACAACATTGCCACTGAATCAACTTTTTCATCTTAGCAATTTTGTGTTTCCGCAATATTTTCGTACTTTTGCACGCAAAAAAAAACAACATGAACTATCACGGCATCATACTTGGTATCGCAACCTTCCTGCTGATTGGACTCTTTCATCCTTTGGTCATCAAGAGCGAATACCACTTTGGCGTGAAATGTTGGCCAGTCTTCCTCGTCATGGGAATTGCGGGCTGCATCGGGTCTATGTTTGTCGAGAATATCTACATCTCTGTATTGCTTGGTGTCTTCAGCTTCTCATGTTTCTGGTCCATTCTGGAACTTTTCCAACAACGAAAGAGGGTGGAAAGAGGTTGGTTCCCAAAGAAACCCAAGAAGAAAGTAGAAGATTGAAGCAAAATATTTAGCGTTTCCTTTTGTATTTCGCTCACTTATTCGTACCTTTGCAGCCGAATTATCAAGGGGTGCCCGTTAAAGCGACGGGCTGAGATCAAACCCTCCTCACCTGATTCGGACAATACCGACGTAGGGATGATAAGTGGAATCTTCTGAGCAGGTACCGCCTGCGCCTGAGCACCAACGGAGCGCAAGAACAGCCTGCACCCCTTTATTGTTAACTTTTAATAATAAAGGAAAAATGACAAGAGAAAAGAAAACATGGGTCATCATGAGCCTCATAGGTCTCATGGGAAGCACGGCCACCGCTCAGGAAGTGGCAAGAAAAGACTCCATGCACATGGAGCGCATGCAGGAAGTGGTGATTAGCGGTGTTCGTGCCAAGAATGACGCACCTTTCGCAGTAACGAACATCAAGAAGGCTGAACTTCAGGAACACAGCAAGACTGGACGCGAACTACCTCTTCTTCTGGCCAAGACTCCAGGCATTATGGCATGGGGCGAGAACGGACTCGGAACAGGAACTTCATATATGCGAATTCGAGGTGTGCGAGATGCTCGTATCAACGTCACTTTGGACGGTGTTCCCCTCAACTCTCCCGAAGACCAATGTGTGTTCTGGGCCAACATGAACAGCTACTCTGCTCTGCTGGGAAGTGTGCAAGTACAGCGAGGTGTTGGCACAAGCACGAATGGTGATGGCGCCTTTGGTGGCACAGTTGCTCTCTCTACTGCAGCACCTTCATTAACACCTCGAGGCGAAATCAACTTTTCCTATGGTTCATATAACACAATGAACTATGGCGGCTCGGCTTCTACGGGTTTGCTTTGGGATCAACTGATTATCGATGGAGCTTGGCATCAAACTCAGACCGACGGCTTCGTGCATGGAACAGATGGTCGCTCGGGTTCTTACTATGGTGGCATTACTTGGATGCCAAATGAAAGGCTGACGATTCGCTACAAGAATATCGGCAACTACGAGAAAACAGGCCAAGCATGGAACGGCATTATTGCAGGTGATGACTATCTCAGCCTGATGGACGGCACATATGGAAACGCAACAGGCATCAAGACCTATAACGACCTCTACAAATACGGTCTTGGTAAGTTCAACCCACTCTACGAGCAGCTTCTGCACTCAGATCCGGATGACCCTTACAGCAGCTTTGCTACGGATACTGACGGCAACTACCTCACAAAGCGTTACCAAATGAGCAACGGCTCTCTGTGGAAGCATACCACCGACAACTTCTGGCAGAACCATAACTTGCTCTCTATGGTTTGGGACATCAACCACTATTGGGCAGCAACTGCTACGCTGCACTACACTCACGGCTACGGCTACTATAATGAATTCCGCCCTCAGAACAAACTGAAGAAGTTCGGACTCATTGCCACAGATGCCGATGGGAAGAGCATCAAGTATTCTGATTTTGTGCGCAAGAAAGGCTTATATCAGGATGCCTACGGAATGGTGGGCAGTGTGAACTATAAGAACGACCGATGGGACTTCATCGGAGGTCTTTCAATACAGAACTTCGAAGCTGATCACTTCGGCTATCTCACATACGCCAGCAACGAGATTGTTCGCCAAACGTTCCTCAACAATGGCGATTACAAGTACTATGATTCCGATGCTTCGAAGTTCGACGGCAATATCTATCTGAAGGCTTCCTACAAGCTCAGTCAGCAATGGAGAGTCTTTGCCGATATGCAGTATCGCCACGTGAGCTATAAGACAAACGGCATCAACGACAAGTTCTATGAAGAGGGCAGCAGATGGCACAACCAGGAACTCGACATCAATGAGCATTACAATTTTGCAAACCCCAAGGCCGGCATCAGTTGGAGCAAGGGTCCGCACAATGCTTATGCTTCTGTGGCTATGAGCCATCGTGAGCCAGAACGCGACAACTTTACCGACAACTACAAGTACCCCTTCCCAAAGGCAGAACGAATGCTCGACTACGAATTGGGCTACAACTATAATATAAATAAGGTACGCTTAGGCGCGAACCTTTATTATATGGACTACACCGACCAGTTCGTACAGACAGGCGAGTTGAGCGAGATAGGCGAACCTCTGACCACGAACATCAAGGATTCCTATCGTATGGGAATGGAACTGACTGCGGCTTGGGACATTTGTCCGCTTCTGACGCTTGAAGGTAATGCCGCTCTGAGTCGGAACAAGCTGAAGAACTTCGACGAAGTGGCTAGCGTTAACTGGGAAGACGATTGGCGTACCATCCATCACGACAAATCTACCATCGCCTTCTCGCCATCTGTGCTCCTCAATGGCTTCCTCAACTTCCATTGGAAGGGCATAGAGGCAACTTGGCACACGAACTTCGTCAGCCGTCAATATCTCGATAATACCGAGAACAAAGACCGTTCGCTGCCTGCTTTCACAACCTCGAACCTTAACCTCTCATACACCCTTCCCTGCAATCGTTGGGCAGGCTTGAAAGAAGTCATCTTTGGTGCTAACCTCGCGAACCTCTTTAATGCTCGCTATGCTGCAAATGGTTGGGTTTATAGCACAATATGCGACGACTACGGACACCCCAACGAGAACCGCTACTATCAGATTGGCTTCGTTCCTGCTGCAGGCTTTACAGCAATGGGAAGCGTGACGTTGAGGTTTTAGAGAAAATGAGAAATTTAAAAGATAAGAAAATAAGAAAATAAGTGATGGACTTCTTGATTAATCATTGGCTTGATATTACTACGACCCTTCTTGGGCTTGCCTACATCCTGTTGGAGTACAAGGCTTCGATATGGATGTGGGCAGTCGGGGCTGTCATGCAGATTCTGGGCATCGTGCTTTACTATCAGAAAGGCATCTATGCCGACTGCGGAATGGAGTTCTACTACTTGGCTATGACCGCTTACGGCTATTGGAACTGGAAAAAGGGGAAGTCTTCCTTTAAGGGAGATTTAGAGGGTCTTTCCATCACCCACATCCCCATTCGTCTCGCTTTGTACTGGGGCATAATTTTCCTCGTTTTGTGGGGCATAATCTGGTGGCTCCTGACGTCCTATACCGACTCTACTGTCCCTGTGGCAGATGCCTTTACCACAGCCTTGTCGCTCGTCGGAATTTGGGCTTTGGCACATAAGTTCCTGGAACAGTGGTTCGTATGGATAGCCGTGGATGTGGTCACATGCGTGCTTTACTTCCACAAGGACATCCCATTCAAGGCCTCGCTCTACGGCTTATATGTCATTATCGCCATCTTCGGCTATTATCGCTGGCGAAGAATGATGAAGGAACAAACCGCAAAAGAACTATCCTGACTCATGACACAATTACCTCGCCCCATTTGGGTTGTTGTCTCCATTCTGCTTTGCCTTTGCTGTTCATATGCGAAAGCACAGAGTTTCGATGAATGGTTTCAAGACAAGACGCTTCGACTGGACTATACCTTTTCAGGCGACAACCGCAATCAATACATTTCGCTTGATGAGATGAAGTGCTCGGCTGGTTGGTTTGGCAGGCGCGTCAATCTGGACAGTTTGCTTTTATTGGGAGGCGGTCAGCTCTGCATGAAAGATTCGGAGACGGGTCGCGTCATCTATCGTCATTCCTTCAGTACTCTCTTCCAAGAGTGGCAGACAACAGAGGAAGCTACTCGAGTGAAGAAGTCCTTCGAGAACGTCTTCCTTGTGCCATTTCCCAAACGACCTGCCGACATCCTCATTACCCTGACGGATACGCACAACAAGGTGAAGGGCGAGTTGAGGCATCATGTTGACCCGCAAGACATCCTGATAAGGCCTATCTCTACCGACAAAAGCACAGATTGGAAATATATCCAGAAGTCGGGCGACAGCAAGGAGAAAATAGATGTTGTCTTTGTGGCTGAAGGTTACCTGAAGCGCGAGAAGAAGGTCTTCCTGCAGGATTGCAGAAACTGTATCGAGGCTTTGAAAGCGCACGAGCCTTTCAAGTCGATGGCAGACAGATTCAACTTCGTAGCAGTCATGCTTCCGTCGCAAGAGCAAGGCGTGAGCATCCCTCACAAGAACGATTGGAAGGAAACGCCCCTGAGCAGCAGTTTCGACACCTTCTACAGCAACAGATACCTCACCACTTTGCGCTTGAAGAAACTGCATGATGTGCTGGCTGGATTGCCATACGAGCACATCATCATCCTTGCCAATACGGACAATTATGGTGGCGGAGGCATCTTCAACAGCTATCTCATGTCGGCTGCCCATAACAACCAGAATTTGCCTGTTGTCGTCCACGAGTTTGGCCATAGCTTTGCCGGGTTGGCAGACGAATACTATTACGACGACCAGTATGAAACCATGTATCCTGCCGACACGGAGCCTTGGGAGCCGAACCTCACCACATTGGTTGACTTCGGGAGCAAGTGGGCAGACATGATGGAAGAGGGAGTGCAGATTCCCACCATTCCTTCGGGAGAGGACAAATTCACCAAAGTCGGTGTGTACGAAGGAGGCGGCTATCAGTCGAAAGGTGTTTACAGGCCTGTTCAAGAATGTCGCATGAAGGTGAATCAGGCTCCCGTCTTCTGTCCCGTTTGCGAGAGGGCAATCCGCAGGATGATAGAATATAATACTACGAACAATGGTAACTGACATAATCTTCGACCTTGGAGGCATTCTTCTCGACCTCAACATGGAGGGCATAGGAGAAGCATGTAAACGTCTGGGAATCAATCCCGAACTGTTCTTCGTCAAAACTGATGAGAGCAACTCCTCTACTGTTTGTCAGGGCATCTCGGCCAGCAAAGCCATCACGGCATACCAGGTGGGAGAGATGACGAGCGAAGAGTTCCTCAGGCTAGTCCTGAGTCATTGTGACGAGGGCATCACTCGCGAAGATGTGATTGAGGCTTGGAACGCTTGCATCGGGCAGATACCTCGCTACAGACTCGACATGATAAAGGAACTCCGTCGCAAGGGTTATCACACCCACCTGCTCTCCAACACCAACGACCTGCATTGGGAGGAGATAAAGCGCCTCTATTTCTCGGAAGAAGGTTACACTTGCCAGGACCTTTTCGACCACGTTTTCGTTTCCCACGAAGTGCATCTTGCGAAGCCCGACAAAGAGATATATCACTTTGCAATTCAGAAGATTGGACAGCTAGCAGAGAAGTGTTACTTCATCGACGACACACTCCTAAACGTCGAAGCAGCAAAGAAGGAAGGACTGCAGGGAGCCTGGCTCGACATCAACAAGAAAGATGCCTTAAAGACAATCCTGAGCAGATTTCTCTAAAAGCATTCAGAGACTTTTCGGTTCCTATTTCCCTTGCTTCTTCCAAGGAGTGAGACGAGGGATGTATCGGGGTACATTTTGGCAATACTCTTCATATTCCTTGCCAAAACGCTTGCGCAAACCCGGCTCTTCGGAGAGAGGGAAATAAAACATATTCAAGGCGAGGAACACTAACGCCCAGATGCCGACAGTCCAAGAGCAGAGCATCAAAGCCTCGCCCGCAAGAATCAGTACAACTCCTGTAATCATCGGATTGCGAACATAGGCATAAGGGCCCGAAGTAATCATTCTGGTGGTTGGGTCCCATGGCGCAGGCGTGCCGTTGCCCAGCTTGGGGAACAATCTGACCGTAGAAACAGCCAGAACAAAGCCTACGAGGAGACAGAGAGCACCAATCAGGAATCGCCATAGCACCATTCCACCCCATTGCCAGCCAGACAAATACAGCAAAATGGCAGGAATAACGATACAAACTGGCATAGGCAAAGCCATAATCGCCTTGAAAACTCGAAAAACCATAGACTGTGAAGCACTCATTTCCCTTACTTTCTTATAAAATTATATCGTTTTCGGATGTAAAATTACAAAAAAACATGCTAAAGATGCCTCAAAAGTCGTGCAAAAGCCTCTTTCTCCGATGATTTTTCCTTCACTTTGTACATTTTTCCTTGTCGTAAAAATTCAGTCTAAAGGCCACTTTCTTAGGGCTATTTGCACAAAAACTGCCTACTTCACACGTGAAAATAGCAATCGTAACACGCTAAAATGGCCAACGACACACGTTAAAATGACTATCGTAACACGCTAGCCAACAACTTCTAACCCGAAAAAGCCCAAATAAGTCTGGCTTTTGCTCGCTTAGTCGTAACTTTGACCTTCGCTCTTAGTTACTTTTACTCGAAAATGCTCAAATAAATTTGGCATTTTGCTCGCTTAGTCGTAACTTTGCCGCATCAATCTTAACAAAGAGATGCTATGAAAATGAATATCTGGGGATTGTTGAAGAACATCCTACCCTTTGTATTGCCTTATAAATGGTTGATTGTCATCACGTTGATACTAACGCTCGTCGGTTCGCTGATGGCACAGGTGAATGCTGTTGTGCTCGACCGTGCAGTTGATGCCATAAACGCCATGATGCAACAACCGGAGGGTTTCCAATGGAGTCAGGCCGTCAGAATCCTGACCATCATCTCTGTCATTCTGCTGGGCAAGGAGGTCATCGGAGCCGTCGTCACGTTCTGCCAACGCTACTATGGCGAACGGATGCGCATTCTGGTCAGTCGCGATATGTCGCTCAGAGTGGTGGACAGAATCCTCTCCTTCCGCATGGCTTTCTTCAACAGCGATGGTAACGAAACGGGCAAGCTGCAGTCGCGAATAGACCGAGGCATCATGAGCATGAGCAACACGGTGAACAACTTCTTCATCGAGATTCTGCCCCTCTTCACGAGTGCCATCCTCGCCCTCTGCCTAATGTTTGCCGCCAACTTTTATGTAGGACTTGTTGCCCTTTGCATCGTGCCGCTTTACTTCTGGGTGACCTACATCCAAGCCTCGCGCATGAAAGGTGGCCGAAGGGGCATTTTCGGAGGGCATCAGGCCGTCAGCCAGGGCATTCTGAACATCATAGAGAGCATGAACGTCATCAAGTCGTTCAATCGCGAAAAGACGGAGGCAGACAGGCAAGCGGCTTTGCAGCAAAGCATGACCGACCTGCAACTGAACACCCGAAAGCAGGCCTATCTGTTCAACGGTCTGAAGAGCTTCCTCGAGCAGATTGGCACCGTACTGATTATCATCCTGACAGCCTATCTCGTATTGATTGACTATCCGGGCATGTCCATCGGAAAAATCATGTATCACGTGATGCTCTTCGCCAATGTGAGCGCTCCTATCCGCCAGTTACACCGCATCTACGACGACATGAATGATGCCCTCATCTATGCCGAAGGACTCTTTGGCATCTTGCAGGCAGACGACGAGGTGGAGCCTACAGGCAAGCATCATCCGGAGCAGGTCAGGGGCGACTTCGAGCTGCAGAACGTGGACTTCACTTATCCTGGTGGAACTCAGGCGCTCTTCGATGTCTCCATGCACATCGAAAGTGGCAAGATTACGGCTCTCGTGGGACTGAGCGGAGCAGGAAAGAGTACCGTCGTGAACCTGCTCGACAAGTTCTATCTGCCGCAAAAAGGCAGCATCCGTCTGGACGGACATGAGCTGGGAGAATGGGACACCAGGTGGCTGCGCGAGAATGTGGGACTGGTTCTGCAGAAGAATCACATCTTCGACGGCTCCATCGAGGAGAATATCCGCTATGGTATGCCTGGAGCCACGCACGAAGATGTGGTACAAGCAGCCCGTCAAGCCTACATCTACGACCAGATCATGCAGTTGCCTCACGGCTTCGAGACTTCGGCTCTGCAACTGAGTGGCGGTCAGCAACAACGTATCGCCATAGCCCGAATGTTCATCAAGAACCCGCCAATCATCTTCCTGGACGAACCGACAGCCAGCCTCGACGCCATAGCCGCAGAACAAATCAAGGCCTCCATCGACGCCATCAAGAAAGGACGGACTGTCATCATCATCTCGCACAACATAGGTCAAATCATAGACGCAGACCAGATATATGTGCTTCAGCAAGGTCGTGTCGTCCAGTCTGGCTCACCTGCAGAGGTTTATCGCAAAGGAGGACTCTACAAGGAAATCTTCGACGCAAGTGCCAACAGTATGAACGTCGACAAGATAGCCAGCATAGCATCATCCGCGAAGAAAAACTAAGACCATAACAAAACAACCAATCATCATGGCACAAGAAGTAAATAATGTTTTCAGGCATGTGCTGCCCATCCAGATACGTTTCAACGACGTAGACAAGTTTGGGCATGTCAACAACACCATCTATTTCCAGTTCTACGACACGGCCAAGACTGACTATTTCGCTACCGTCTGCAAAGATGTCGATTGGGAAAGTGTGGCTATCGTGGTGGTGAAGATAGAGGCCGAGTTCCTCTCACAAATCAAGGCTGGCGAACATATTGCTGCTCGAACTCGTGTAACAAAGATTGGCAACAAGAGTTTCCAGCTGGATCAGGACATCATCAACGTCGATACGCAGGAAGTGAAATGTCGCTGCCTCTCTGTCATGGTGCTCTACGATTTGGAGAATCACCAATCCATGCCTTTCCCAGACGATTGGCGCCAAGCTATTTGCCAATTCGACGGTTTGGAGTAATAACTCCCCCTATTTGTAACATTCCCCTGTTTGTCCGTAAACGTAACGTAGTAAAATCGCAAACTTAACGTGTTACGATTGCAATCGTATAGTGTTACGTTTGCAGTTGTATAGTGTTATGTTGGTAAAGTTAGCGTGTTAAATTTTACCAACCACTTACCTCGTGTTTGCAACACGCTATGTTAAAAAGATAAAAACGAGAAGGTGTTTTTGACCACAAAAAGAGAAACTTTTTTGCTCAAAATGGTCAAAAATGTGAATTTTTCATGTTAAAATGACATTCATATTTAAAATATTTTAATGTTTTTGATAGCTAATTTGAAATTTTTATGTAATTTTGCGTAATTAAAAAGAATGTTATACCAAGAAAAACCATGTATTAAGCAAACAACACTTTACAGCAAAGTGGCTGAAAACATTACATTATTATATTAATTATATTATTTATACATTAAAAAAAACAACATGGGTAAAAAATTCCTTTCAATCCTTGCTTGTATGTTGATGACAGCAAGCATGGCGATGGCCCAGAAGCAGATTACAGGTACTGTAGTCGATTCTGAGACGAGTGAACCTCTGATTGGAGTCGCCGTCCGCGTTCCTGATACCAACATCGGGGTGCTGACTGACTTTGACGGTAAGTTTACAATCACACTTCCCGCAAATCAGAAAAACTTGACTTTTAGCTTTATGGGTATGAAGCCTGCAACTCTTGTCGCACGTGACGGAATGAAAGTCCTCATGGAGACTGAGACAAAGGCCATGGACGAAGTGATTGTCGTTGCTTTCGGTACTGCCAAAAAGTCGGCTTTTACGGGTTCTGCCAAAGTGGTGGATGCCGAAGAGTTGGCAAAGTCTCAAGTGACTAGTGTTACTAATGCGCTAGCAGGTGCTGTTCCTGGCGTTCAATTGACATCAGCTTCTGGTGCTCCTGAGCGGACCTCTACCATCCGTATTCGCGGCTTCGGCTCTCTGAATGCCGGTAAGGATCCGTTGATTATCGTTGACGGTGCTCCTTATAGCGGTGACCTCAGCAACCTGAATCCCAACGATGTTGAGTCGATGACAGTCTTGAAGGATGCCGCCTCCAACGCTCTGTATGGTGCTCGTGGTGCCAATGGCGTTATCATGATTACCACAAAGAAGGCTAAATATGGAGAGGCCAAGGTGACGCTTGATGCGAAGTATGGTTGGAATAACCGTGCTCTAAAGCACTACAAAACCATTAATAGCCCTGAGAAATACTACGAGATGCAGTATGGAGCAGTCAACGACTACTATCTTAACAAAGGCTATAGTGCTGTAGAAGCTTGGCAGATGGCTAATGAGAATTTGTTTGGCCCTGCAGCACAAGGTGGTTTAGGATACAACATCTGGACTTATCCAGAAGGTCAGTACCTCATTGGCCGTGACGGCAAGTTGAATCCCAATGCAACGCTGGGTCGTATCGTTAACAACAATGGCAACGACTATTTGGTTACTCCCGATGATTGGGAAGACGTTGGCACACGCACAGGTGCTCGCCAAGAGTATAACCTCTCTGTTAGCGCCTCCAATGAGAAGTCCAATTTCTTCAGTTCTTTAGGCTATCTGAACAATGAAGGTATCACAACGAATTCCGACTTAAAGCGCCTCACCGGTCGTCTGCGTGCAGACTATCAGGCCAAGAAGTGGCTGAAGGTCGGTGCCAATATGTCTTATACCCATTTCAATGGTAACTCTTTGGGTAACAATGGTACCAGCACCTCTACTGGCAATATCTGGGCTTTCACCAGCCAGATTGCTCCCATCTATCCTATCTGGGTACGCGACGGACTGGGCAACATTAAAGTCGACCAGGCTGGTAACCGTATTATGGACTATGGTACAGGCCCTACCTCCATTTATGACGATCCCGGTCTGACTCGTCCGTTCATAGGCGATGCCAACCCCGTGCAGGATGTTCGCCTGAACACTCGCAACTATGAAGGTAATGCCTTTACCGCTCACGGCTTTGCCGACATCACTTTTATGCCTGGCCTAGTATTCACGGTTAATGCTACGGCAAACCTCGATGAGACACGTCTCACATATGTTTATAATCCATACTACGGACAGTTCGACACAACTGGTGGAACGATTGAAAAGTATCACACTCGCTCTTACGATTACAACGCTCAGCAGATTTTGAACTACACACATACATTTAATAATGTTCACAACCTTAACGTAATGGTAGGTCATGAGTATTTCGACCGCACATACTCTTACTTGTATGCAAGCAAGTCGAAGATGTTCTCTCAAGACAACAAGGAATTGGGTGGCGCTGTCGTTGATGGCCAAAGCGCTAATTCCTACAAGGAGCGCTACAACAACGAAGGTTGGTTTGCCCGTGCACAGTATGACTACGATACCCGTTATTTCGGTTCGGCCTCTATACGTCGTGATGCCTCTTCACGCTTCCATCCCGACCATCGTTGGGGTACATTCTGGTCGTTAGGCGCAGCCTGGCTGATGAACAAGGAAAAGTGGTTCAAGGCTTCATGGGTTGACGAACTGAAATTCAAGGTTTCTATCGGTTCTCAAGGTAATGACAATATCTACAGGGATGACGAACTAAACTCTTACTTCTATACGGACACTTATAGTATCAGCAACTCTTCTGGTAATATCGGTACTGCATTCAGCGAGAAGGGTTCCAAGGGCATCACTTGGGAAACTAATACCAACTTCAATACAGGCTTTGATTTCCGTCTGTTTAAGAGGTTGACAGGTTCGTTGGAATACTACTATCGTAAGACTTCGGACATGCTGTTCTCTTTCTCTGTTGCTCCTTCACTGGGTTATTCACGATACTACGATAACGTTGGTGACATGTACAACACTGGCTTTGAACTCGACTTGAACTACAATGTACTGAAGACCAAGAATATCAACTGGGATTTGCATTTGAACTTCTCTACACTGAAGAACCGCATTACCAAGTTGGCTGACGACAAGAAGGTATCGAAAGTCTATGGCACAGACGGTAAAGCCTACGAGGGTTATGCAGATCCTGACTACAATTTCTACATCACGGAAGGTCAGTCTATCTACACATGGTATTTCAAAGACTTCGCAGGTGTTGACCCCCAAGACGGTCAGCCCAGATGGTATAAGAACACCTTCGACGCTGATGGAAATTGGACTGGTCGTGAGACTACCAAGACGTATTCCGAAGCTGACTACTATATGCTAGGGAAGAGCACAGTACCTCCTGTATTTGGTGGCTTCGGTACCACGATCGAGGCTTACGGCTTTGACTTCTCTATGAACTTCTCTTATCAGTTGGGCGGCAAGCAGTATGACGGTACTTATGCACAATTCATGTCTTCACCGAACTCTAACCATGCCGGTTATCAGATTCATGAGGACATCCTCAATGCATGGAGTCCAACCAATACTTCTTCATGCATTCCTCGCTTCATGTTCAACGACCTCTACTCGGCAGCAGCTTCTTCAAGATTCCTGACGTCTGCAAGTTACCTGAACATTGAAAACATTAACTTTGGTTATACCTTCCCTGCTAAACTGACACACAAAGCTCTGATTGAGAAACTGCGTTTGTATCTCGCATGTGAGAATGTTGCTTACTTCTCTAAGCGTAAGGGCTTTGATCCGCGTCAGTCGTTTACAAACACAACTAATGCTACGCGCTACTCTCCTATGAGAACCATCTCAATTGGTGCTACGGTTACATTCTAAACTAAAGAATAAATAGTAAAGATATGAAAAAGATTAATAAAATATATTCAGCGCTGGCTCTGACTGCAGTTTTTGCTCTGACAGGATGTATCGACGAGACCATCCCCGAGAGTTCTACAGCTACTGCAGAGATGATCTCTGAATCTCCCAGCGCTTTGGAAGGTGCTGTCAACGGTATATCTTCACAGATGTCACAGGGCTATTTGGTCTATGGTGATCAGGTGACTGAGATTGACATGGCTCTGCCTTCAATGATGATTATCCAGACAGAATTGTTGGGCGACATATACCCAGGTATTCCTGACAACGCAGGTTACGACTGGTATCGCCGTTACAATACGGTTCAGGACATCGGCGAGACCACGGACTTCTCTTTTATTCCTTGGTTTACGTTGTACAAGTTCGTCAAGTCGGCCAACGACATTATCGGTGTGGTTGACCTCGAAACCGCTGCTCCCGCCCAGAAGGTTTATGCAGGCATGGCATACGCTTGTCGGGCTTACGAGTACTATCTACTTACGGCGCTCTATGAGCCAGTAGAAAATATCTATACCGACGTATCGGCTGTGAAGGGCCTCACTGTTCCTTTCGTACTGGAGACTACAACTGCAGAGCAGGCAAAGAACAACCCACGTGTTCCGCACGACGAGATGATTGCTTTTATCCTCTCCGACCTCGACAAGGCTGAGGAGTGTCTGGCAGGCTACGAGAGTGATAATCGCTTGGTTCCAAGTCTGGCTGTTGTCTATGGCCTGAAGGCTAAGGTTTATTTGCTCGATGGCAAGTATGCCGAAGCTGCCCAGTATGCAGGTATGGCTATAGATGAAGCTACCACCAATATGAAGGCAAAGCCCATGACCGCAGAAGAGTTGACAGACGAGACTTCTGCCTTCTCGAAGGCTGTTTCCAGCTGGCTGTGGTATATTCACTACGATGCTGAGAATATGGGTAACCTGTGTAACTACGTAGGATGGTTGTCTAGCGAGGCAGCTTGGGGTTATGCTAAACTGACGCAGCCATGTATCGACAAGTCGCTCTACGACCATATGTCTGACAAGGACTACCGTAAGAATTGGTTCTTGAATCCCAAGAAGTATGATTATGCAAACTACAGAACCTGTCGCGACAAGGCTTGGATAGAAGCTGCTCCTGCCTATACCAGCCTCAAGTTCCGCTGCTTAAACGGCGACTATGAAACCTACAGCATCGGTGGTGCTTCTGATGTATCCGTAATGCGTTTAGAGGAACTCTACCTGATTCAGGCCGAAGCTGTTGGCGCTTCCGAGGGGGTTAGTGCTGGGGTTTCACTGCTCAACAGTTTCATGAGGAGCTATCGCGATCCCAGCTACAACTTTAGCGCAACAGACCTACGTGCCTTCCAGTTGGAGGTGCTCACCCAGATGCGTATCGAGTCGTGGGGTGAGGGATGGGCATTCCCATCGGCCAAGCGTTTGCAGCCTGACGTGATTCAGAACTACGAGGGCACCAACGCTCCTACCGACGAATTCAAAGTTAACTGTAAGGGTATTAAGCCCACATGGACATTGGTTATTCCTCAGGCCGAGGTGCAGTCGAATGTTGCACTGGAGGGTAAGAACAACCCAGATCCGACTCAGGCTGTCATGGGTCCCACTCCCATTGGCACCTTTGCTAATTAGGAATTGCATGTTAATAACAGATAAAAGATAATAATTATGAAGAATATGTTTAAATATGTCTATTCGCTTCTGGCAGGTGCTTTGGTATTGACTGCTGTATCCTGCTCAGACGAGTACGATTATGAAGGTCGTGGTACTTGGGATGCTGACAAAGACTATGCCGACATCTACTTCAATATCACAGACTCCGTGATAGAACTTGACCCGGCAGACCCCACCACTGTAATCGTTACAGTAAAACGCAGGAACGCTGCTGGCGCTTTGTCTGTTCCCTTCAAGGTTCTCAAGAATACCGATGAAGTCTACGAGGTGGGTAATGCAGAGTTTGAAGAAGGTGCTGAGGAGACAACTCTTACTATCAACTTCCCCCAAGCAGCAGTCGGTACTACCTACAATTTGCAAATTATGTTGGATGATCCCGCATTCGTTTCTAAGTATTCCTCCACTGCCACATACAACCTGACACTGACCCGTGTGAAGTGGAACGATGTAGGTTTCTATTATGACGAGGATGGTAACAAGGTCGAGGGCTATGCCATGTACACCGATGATGTTGTCAGTGCGCTGTTCGGCGTTGGAAATGAGACGTTCCCCACCAGAATTCAGGAGCGTGACGATATGCCTGGTTACTTCCGTCTGATTAACACCTATGGTGCCAACTATCCATGGAACGACCCAGGCGACTGGGATGAATCTCAGGACTACTACATCTTCATTAATGCTACAAATCCTGAGGAGGTTTACATCCCCAATTGCAACCTGGGCGTTGACTGGGGCTATGGTTTCATGCACGTTTACAGCATGGCAGGTCTCGGTATTGATCTCGAAAATAATGACTACATTGAAGGTAACTACGGCACCTATGCCAATGGCAAGATTACTTTCCCAAAGGACGCTCTGCTCTTTGGCATGGAGGGTTATAGAGACTTCACATTGTTTAATGCTAACAATTCAGGGGCTTTCTGTCTGGTCATTGATCCCGACCTCGATCCGTACATTGCCACTCCTCGCAACGATGACTTCGCTTGGGAGAAGGTCTTCGACGGTGCTTTCATTTCTGAGAAGTTAGGCACGACGAAAGATGGTGTCGCTCTCTATAAGGGTATTGCCAAAGAAGACGTTGAGGCTGCCAGTCCCGGCTGCTATGACCGCTTTGCCGAACTGTATGGTACTCCATATCTCATCGAATCTCCTTATGTAGAAGGTAAGAACATTATCTTCGGCGTTCTGGATGGACAGGTTAAGGTTATCGAAGGCCTTGAGAATCAAGACCTCGGCATTAAAGCTGTCGGCGATGATGTCTATGGTGTCATTGGCGCTGGTGGTTCTTCCTTCACAGATGCTGTAATCAAGCTGAAGATTACCTTCCAAAACAAGAAGGGTGACATAGAGTATGGTACAGCCGTTGAGACCCTGGCCAACCTGACATGGACAGAAATCGGTACTGGTGTCTATACCTATGGTGTAGAGGCTCTGTCTGAAGAAGCAGAGAGTTATTATGAAGGAACGGAGGATGCTACGCTCTACCAATGTAATGAGTTGCCAGAGCAGTACATTCTCAAGCCATGGGCTAAGTCTGAGGAGGGCCTGAAGTTCACGTTGAGTGCCGAGGACGGCAAGATTCGCTTCTATCAATTCACGGGTGAAGCTTTCGAGAGTTATGGCGACGTCTATTTCGTTGATCTTGAGGCATATAATCCTGAATATACAGAGTATCTGGGTGAATATGACGAGGAAACTAAGACCTACGAGTTCTGTGGTTCATACTATATCCCTTCTGCAGGAGGCGGCTTCGGTCTTATAAGCGAGACCTTCGTCATGGGCGATGCTCCCGAGGCAATGCCGAGGAAAGCTTTCCAGAAAAAAGGCAATATGAAGTCCTTGCTCAAACCCTATCAGTTGCCTTCGCGCTTCCAGCCGAGGCCAGCCCTAAAGAATGCCTCGACGGTTAGGTAAAAAACTCGCTAATATCTTAAGAAAGAGGATGTGTCTTTGGCGCATCCTCTTTTTCTTTTTTAAATTAACGTGTGTCGTTGGCAAACATCAAGTGTGACGATTGCAATCATCACGTGTGATGTTGACAATCTTCACGTGTGATGTTGGCAATCTTCACGTGTGATGTTTTTGATTGTGGCTAAGGTTATTTGTCCCAAACCCTAAGGTCGTTCATGGCTTCGAGCTTATCCTCCTGTTCATCTGGAAGGCTGGAGAAGAAATCGATACCAGTCATGCGTTCGATATCATCTACACTTCGAACAGCATCTTCCATTGGTTGAATGGCATCATCGTTGGTATAATAGAATCCGATAGCCTTCTCCCTACCCTTCTTCTGCGAGAGGACAACCTTGTAGAAACCTTTTGGAACAGCCATTCTATGCTTCTTTCCGAAATGTCTTGGATTCTCGGAAAAGACTGGACCACACACGATCTGAACACTTCCGTCCTGTCTGGCCCAAGTGCGACAAGCACGTTCCAAATGCTCCCACCAAACCTTGTTCAGTTCAGCATTCTGAGGGCAGATATTGGTCATGTAGTGACAATCCTGCATAGCCTCTTTGCTCCACTTCATGTCTCCTGCAGGACACATGTGACCTCGCCCATACTGGCCTCCATTATAGTCCCAAGAAGCGACTTGATACTC
>JAGCXU010000020.1 GCA_017961145.1 Bacteroidaceae bacterium
ATTGGTCATGTAGTGACAATCCTGCATAGCCTCTTTGCTCCACTTCATGTCTCCTGCAGGACACATGTGACCTCGCCCATACTGGCCTCCATTATAGTCCCAAGAAGCGACTTGATACTCTTTCGGCACAGACTCATCTTCCTTGAAATCAACGCCTTGGCGAGACACTCTGCCCTTCGTCTCTTCTGCCGTAAGTTCCCAGGCTACCCAGCGAGGGCACATCGTTTTCGTGTCGTAGAGCAAGGAGAATCCCTCGTGCTCGATGAGAATATCTGTGCCGCGTGGAGAAACGACTGGCAACAAGACATCCTGAACACTTTGAGAGGATTGGGATTCGTTTTGGGAAAAATTGGATTCAAATTGAGCCGTAGGTTCTTCTTCAACCTTTTCGGATGAGTTGAAGAACTTCTGCGCAACCACTACGACCAAGAAAGCCAAAACGGCATAAAGGAGCTTCTTATACTTCGTCATTCTCTTCAATCTTTATTCTTCGTTCAACATTCTCAAAAGGTCATACTGTCCTTTCTTCTGCGTCATCTTGCCAAAATTGATGGCATGATGCGGACAAGCATGAAAGCAAGCCAGACAACCCACACAATTCGATTGCCATTGAGGGACATCATCCATAATCAAGATGTTTCCTACGGGACACATCTTCTGGCATCTTCCACATGAAACACAACTCGAAGCATCTACATGGAAGTATTTGTCTGTCACCAAGTAACGGTTGAATAAAGGACGGAGGATGTAAGTCTTAGTCCAAGGGAAAGGACCTCGCTTCAGATGGCGAACAGTCTGTCGCTCTTTCACACATTTTGCAATGTTTTGTATGGCTTCTTTCTCCAAAGAGAACTTCTCCTTGCACTCCTCTTTGCTATCCACATCGAAGCCTGGGAGACAGACATAAACATCAGGCATCAAGACAGAGAAAGCCGCATCAAGTTTCCTGCCAAGAGCCTTTTCCAGAACTCTATCCGTATAGCCCATATCGTCGCCACAAGTCATGACGGCATAAAGGAAGCCCCCCTCCAACCTCCCCCCGAGGAGGGAGGCTTTATAATTACGGACAAATTTCTCCACAACCTTCGGAATGCCCCAACCATAGACTGGAAACACCAGACCTATCACCTCATCATCCGTCGAAACAGGCGAAACCATGGGACAAAGTCTTTCCCCAAGGGCATCGGCAAGATGTCGTGCTACATAAAGACTATTACCAGTTCCAGAAAAGTAGTAAATCATTCTTCCAAAGCCTTTAAGGCACGATAAATGAGGATATCCGACTGTTCGGTTATCTTGAAGTTACGCAAGTCGCCTAGAGCCATATGCAAGGGGGCTATGCCAAGTTCGCCAGCAAGAGTAAAGATACTCTGTGGCTTCTTAATTCCCTGCTGCTTAGCGAGTTCCATCATTTGACATAGTGTCGCGAGAGGGAATGTATGAGGTGTCTGAGCACGCATCAAACCCTCGCGAGGCATGAATTTGTCGGATGTATTGCCGTCTTCTGTAACGAGATAAGCCTCGTGACTCTGCAAAGCCGTAATGGCGTTCCCGTGAGTCAGACAAACAGCAATGTTTCGGCTGATAATGTCTTGCGTGATGAGTGGACGAACCGCATCATGAACAAGCACAATTGGATTGGGCTCTTTGACGGTCTTTGCCAAATGCTCTATACCATTACAGGCCGAAGCATAGCAACTCTCCCCAGCAGGAATGATGCCATGAAGTTTGTCGATACCACCTTTCTTTGCTTCGCTTTTGACGAAGGATTCCCATTCCGGCATACAGACGAGATAAATCTCGTGGATGAGAGGATGTTGCTGAAAGGCTTTCATGGTATGCAAAAGAACCGTCTCCCCATCAATCTCCATAAACTGCTTAGGCACAACGGCATGCATTCGCTCGCCTGTTCCTCCTGCCAAAATCAGGGCTATGTTGTGACTCTGCTTCATATTGCACAAAGCTTTTGGTGTAACTTATGGCTGAAGGATTCGTGACGATGAATCGTATAGAGTCGCAGGGCCTCGAGCACAGTCATTTCGAAGATGAAGTAAACCCAAGGATAGCCGATGAACATCGAGAGGAAAAGGACGATGACGCGAGTGTCGAAGGTCAGAATGTTGCAAAGTGGCATGAGTGGAAGACTCTCCTTTCGGAACTGCTGACGCATGGGATCATCGATGGGCAGATTCTCTACCAAGGGACGAAGCAACTGAAATTCAGGTGTTTGTCGCTCCTGAGTCCGCATATACCTGACATAGAAGAAGAGATAGAACTTCTCGAACCACTCCTTTTTGTTCCAGTGAAGACTGTCCATTCTTTGTTGCAGTTTGGTGCTTGTATCGAGTTCGCTACCCTCTTCTCCAAGCGTTACCCAGAGGTGGATGTTGCGATAGTAATCGGCAATTCCACATTGACGCGAATGGCAATAGAAGCCTGCCCAAAGGATGATGAGGATAATCCAAATGCCCCAAACGGGATAGAGCCTGATAGCGATTCCGATATAGATGCAGATGAACCATAGTTCGCCACCAAATCCATCGAGAACGCGCCCCACAAGCGTCTTCTGGCCCGTCATCCTTGCAAGTTGTCCGTCTGCACAATCATACCAGTTTGCCCAAATGAGGAGCAGCATTCCGATGATGTTGTCTCGGAGTTCGCTGGAGGCAAAGAAGTAGGCTGATGAGCAACCAATGACTATGCTCAGTAGGGTGACGATGATTGGATGAACACGAAGCCAACGAAAGAAGAGCGCCCAAAGATAGCCTGGGGTGCGAGTGACGTAGAGTTCGAAGTTGCCCTCTATGTCGCGAGACTTCATGGTCGCAAGGACACGTTGCTTCAAGCTGCTCATTCGAATGTTATTTCTCCGAAGAACTCAGGACGATGGAAATCGGGATTCTCTGTTTTGATGGGGTTCCAACTGATAAAGTGAGGTACTGGCAGATTGTCGCCACACTTATAAACATTTCCCTTTGCCTTTAAGCCATCGAAGCTGTCAAGTTTGTGCTTGAAGAAAGTCAAGATGGGAACACGAAGAGCCACCTCCCATTTCGTGGGCTGTTCACGCGTATCGAATGGTTCTGTTCCGAGCGAAGCCCAACGATCAATCTGCAGCATCACTTCTTTCGAGGCAGGCTGACGCTCATTTCTGTCTTTTCCGACTGCAACGATGAGCTTTCCTGTGCAATTACATTCTATATTATAATAGAGTCCATCGGAAGCGGGCATACAGAAGAATTCCACACAAGCATCTTCCCAGATGTGTTCGTGATCCTGCTTAGCCACGGCCCTAACGCTTTGTTCCTCAACACGATAATGCAAAAGAAGGGCATCGCCTTCATGAGCAACTGCAAATTCCACCTTAGGCTTGTAGGGGAACTCGCCAGGCCAATTGACGTTCTCGATTGTGGAATATGATATGCCTGCAACTTGCAGAGCCGCAGGTATTTCGGCTGCCGAAGCAACTTTCTGATTCAGTCGAGGGATGATGAGTGTTTGCATGGTTTATTCGGATTTTTCTTCTTTCTTTTCTTCAGTTTCTTCGGTCTTATCTTTCTTTGCAGCTTTCTGACGTTGAGCGCGAACAGTATAGGTGCGTTTCTTGGGACTTGCTTCTTCCACTTCCTCTTCTACTTCTTCTGGAGAAACCTCGGAGGCTTCCTCTTTTTCTTTCTCCATAGCCTTTGCCTTGGCCTCCGATTCCTTAGCCCTTTGTTCTGCTTCCTTAGCCTTCTGCTCTGCATCCTTCACGGCTGCTTTCACGGCCTTTTCCTTTTCTTTTTCGGCCTGCTCAGCTGCCTTCTCCGCTTCTTTTTCTGCCTGCTTCATTGCCTCCTTTTGCAGAGAGCTTTCTGACTGCTTGGCATTGGCTTTGCCCTTGGCAGAAGTAGTGTCTTTTCCTTTGCTTGCAGAACTTTTATCCTTATCTTTGCTAGAAGAGGCCTTGCCATTATCTTTGCCAGAAGTGGCTTTGCCATTATCTTTGCCAGAAGTGGCTTTGCCATTATCCTTACCAGAAGTGGTTTTGCCATTATCGGCAGAATCGTTGTTTTTCGAATTCGAAGTCTTGGCTGCTGCCTTTTTGGCTGGAGCCTGAGCATCACCATCCTTATCCTTTTCTGGATTTACAGGAGCTTGGGCATCACCATCTTTATTTTTACCTGGATTTACAGGGACTTGAGCATCGCCTTCCTTATCCTTTTCTGGATTTACAGGAACTTGGGCATCACCATCTTTATTTTTACCTGGATTTACAGGAACTTGAGCATCGCCTTCCTTATCCTTACCTGGATTTGCAGGAACCTGAGCATCGCCTTCCTTATTTTTATTCTTGCTTGAAGAAGCCTTTTCTGTGTCGCCCTTGGCATCTTTCTCATTTTTAGAAGCATCCTTCAGCTCTTTTTCTTCTTGTTTAGCGACTTCTTCCAGTTCTTTATCACGAGTTTTCTGTTCGGCTTTCTTCTCGCGAGCGCGTTTAGCCTGACTCCTTGCAGAAGCCTTCAGCTGGTCTTTCTCCTCCTGTTCAGCCTCCTTCTTGGCAGCTTTTGCAGCCTTTGCTTCGGCTTTCTTCTCAGCTTCTTTTGCCTTGATTTCCCGTTCTTTAGCTGCCTTTGCTTCTTTGGCTGCTTTAATCTTAGCTTCTACGTCGCCCTGAAGCTCTTCTGGAATGTAAGGCTTCACCTGATAATACTTGCCATTGCGCTTTGCCTCCTTCAGTTTCACCTTATCTCTTTGAGCTTGAGTGCGCGATTTCTCGAGGTCGCGACTGAGTGTACGGAGCGTCTTTTCCCGTTCCTTGAGTTGGGTTCTAGTCTCTCTCAGCTGCTCTTTTGTCTCGGCAATACGATCCTTCAGGTACTTCTGAATCGTGTCCGGATTGGTATAAAGAGCCTGAGCCGATGCCGAATTAATGCCCGAAAAGAGCATCATAGCCTGCAAAAAAACGCAAGTTAATATGGATTTAGCTATGTGTTTCATGTCCGTAATATGCTTATTCAAGTGCAAAATTACGTATTTCTTGTCATTTTGCAAAGCTTTCTTCGCAATTTTTGTGAAACATGAGGCCAAAGTAGTGGTCGCTTTCCCTGCAGACCCATAAGATGCTGGGGATAAAGTGAAAAGGAAGAGGCGTTACTTTGGGGAGAGCGCCTCTTCTTTTCGTTTGTGGATTCTGTGGAATTTGTGGAAAGGACCTAACTGCCTGTAACCTTCGTTACGAATTGTTGACCAGCGTATGTCACTTCAACAATGACGACAGATAGGCTTTTCGGCAAAGTGATGACAATTTCTTGTCCTTTTTCTTGTGACTTTACAGCTAAGTTACGTCCCAATGCATCAAACACTTTTACGACTATAACACCACCATTCTTTTGAGTTGATGGAATAGTGATGCTGAGCACGCCATCGTGAAACGACATATTCAAGGGATTGTCCTGCTGAGTCGTTTTGATGTTGTCGTAGAAGTCCTGCGACATGAAGTACATCTGTGTAAACCCTCTGATGCGATTGCCTTCGTGGTAACTCATGTAGAGTGTGTCGGCAACTATTGGCGCAGGAGCAGTATAATGGAGCGTCGCCCCTTCGGCTTCGACCGTTCCATGCAAAGCACGCAGGTAACCAATTTGGTAGCTCTCAGGCAACTCGGTGTCAATCGTCACCTCATCACCGCCGTTCACGACATGCACAGTTGGTGGCACCACATAGGTCGTGTCGCCTTTTTCTCCATTTGATAAAATTGCCCTTGTGGTGCCATCAAGACTTTCTGCAATTCTCACAGTATTAAAGTTTCCGTCTAACGCTGCATTCGAATGTGTGCCAGCGCAATCCACGAAGATTCCTGACGTCACGTTTAAATATCCACGGAAATTAACCACAGAACTTCCATTCATGACGTCAGCGTAGAACATATAAACGTCCATGTATTGGGCGTTTCTGTCTTTCTGCGCAGCCATCCCGATAATGCTAATGTGACATTTGGATGGCAGATAAAAACGGCTGAAGTCCTTGATGTAGTTGTATGCGATATTTACCACAAGGCTGTCTGAACTTGCAAAGATGAGTTCGCTTATGTTTTCCAACTGATTTCCGCGCAAGTCAACATTCTGCAGAGAGTCTAGTGGCAACAAAGGAGCCACATCGCTAATATCGTTGAAGCTAAAATCAATAGTCTTGACATTTGGAAGATATAAAATGTCGCGAATGTCTTTAATGCCAAGCCCTGAGAGGTCTATTTCGGTTATGGTGTCAGTTTGTTGCTGCAAGATTGGTGCATCCGACTCTACATTAAGATACCGCTTTACACCTTCTTCAAATTCTGGTGAAAAGAAGGTTACGTTTTGTGCCAATGCTTTCGTAACAGATAGCAACAGGATCATTGTCCGGACTATGTTTTTCATAACTTTAATCGTCTAAGAAAATAATGTCTGCCATATGCTCTACGTCATTATTGGCTGACTGAAATGTGATTGTGTAATGGTTCTTGTCATGCTTCACGCCATTGCCTTGCATTTCTTCACTGTTCCTTATTGGAACGTGTGAAACACGACCATTCGACCAACGAATAGTCATCCACATATCTTCAATAGGCACAATGCCACCGCTGCTTGGGGCTTCGCCTGTTATATTGATGCGGCGCAATTTAAGTTTCCCGTCTTCCACTTCCGGCGTATATGTTGCCATACATCTTAATGGGTCATTGCCTGGAATATGTCCGATACAATTGATTTCCACTGAATAAATGCGTTCCTTCACATCTTCTGCATCAAAGGAACTAGATATCCAGCGCTTCTTCTTCACCCTGACATCAAATGCAAAGTTACTACCTGAATAGATTTCGCCATGTCCGTTGTAGAATGTGTCGTAGTCATGGTTTGCATACCATTTCTCTGCCAGACCGTTGATATTGTGTATGGTTTTCCTAGTTACATCAAGGTACATTTTGAGTATTGAAGCGAATGGTATTTTATTTTCTGCCAAATCCAAAATCTTGTCCGCGATGGCTCCAGTACGTTCTAATTCGTTCATATCCTGCCACTGATTGTAACTTTTCACCATATCAATGCACTTCTTGACATCTTTGAGGTACTTCAGAGTGTTTTTGCAGGCACGGACTTCCTTTGCAATATTGTCACGCACAGAATTCACCATACCAAGGAAACGACGATCTTCTTGGTAAAGTATATGGTAGAAATGCCATTCTGGAATATCATCAAGTATCTGTGAATAAGTTGTTGCACGTTCTATTTTGTCGGCCAATAGGTAATAATCCAAAGTATAACCCAAAGTCTGTTGCATTTCCTCCATGCATCTGGACATGTCACCTAGTTTACCGTCAAATTCTGTTACAGTACTGCACAAGCCCATCACCAAGGCGATGCAGGACTCTACGTATTCCTCTCCCTGTTTCTCAGCATCATATTGTCCGTTGTTAACCAACTGTACTAAAGGATTCTCCTTGATATTGTATTCGTCATTGACTGCAACCAACTTGGTGCCATATTCATCCATGCTTTCTACAAAGAAATAATATAGTTCGTCCTTGTACGATGGTGGAGTGGTAAGCGGTATGTGATGCTTGATATAAACCTCCTTTGATTCACCAGGAGAAAGGTATATCTTGTCGTCCGTATAATCATACTGAATGTTGTCAGTAACAGTAATAGGCACGACATTGCCAGCCAGTTGTTGTGTCTCTGGTGTCCAGTTTGGATCATCAAAAGGATTCTTTGGAGGATTATCCATATATTCCTTTCTGCCCGTAACGATGCGTAGTTTTCCACTCCAAGGCAGTCTGTTGATATTCCTTACCTTGAACTTCATGTGAAGTCTTGGCTCAAACTCAACGTATGAATCAAACTCAAGGTCACTGTTGTAACGTGACCGCACAAGTGCTTCATCCATTTTTCCTTTCAGATATACACTATTATATCCTTCCTTGATGGTTACGGAAACAGTATCGCATTTGTAGTCTCGCGACTCAGCTGTGACGGTCAACTTTGTCCCTACAGGTATCTTGTCGCGATAGAAGTTGCCATTCCTGTCGGATGTGACTGTATTGCTGTCCGAGAATGTCACTGTCCATGTTTCGCCCCATAGGGGAGCACCTCCAACACGAATGTCGCCACTTATCTTTCCAAACGGACCATTTTCCGAGGCAACGACAGCCACCTCCACTTCGTTGGAGTTTACAGCCTTTCTTGTTCCATCAGCATCCATGTAGTAACCGCGAGCTTTGTATTTGTAAGAACCTGCGGAAGGATTATCCACGACAGTAATCTCCGAAGGATAGCGGCTTTCCTCCTTCCCGTCTATCTTAGCACTGGCCCCATTGGCATCCGTTCTTGAAAGAGCCCATTTCACGTCGTTGGGAATGGAGTTAAACTTCAGTGTTACCTGTCCGTCCTTTTCCTGAGCTGTGAGGGTGATGGTAGGTGGTTCTGTGGAATTAACCTTGAAGGTCTGCTCCAAGGCTACGCCAGCATTGGCCGTGTTCCAGAAGTGTGCTTTAAGAGTGTGGCTGCCTGGATTCAGGTCGTTAACATTAAGTGTGTAAGGATTCAAAATGAGTTCGTCATCTCTATCCGCGTTAATGGTCACAGGCTCCTCATTGTCCACGACAAAAGCAAAGGATTTCATCTTAACGTTTGCCGGGTCAATGTTATATCTCGACTTTACGATGATGGGCATGGAGGTGACGGCACCGGCGGTTATCTTGCTGTTGCTGACGGGGCGGCAATAGAGGCGGTGATGGCCGGGGGTGATGTCGCCGAGGTCGAGGTCGGTGACAAACTTGTAGCCTGTGCCGTCTTCTGTCTGTGTGCCGCCTATGGTGCGGACATTTGCGTAGTCGCTGTCAACCCAATATTCCAATTGGGTTGCTCTGCCTGCTGCGAGCTTCAGCACGGGTGCTGAATAAACGGCGCTCTCGCCGCCGCCTTCGAGTGTTATCCGCATGTTGAGCTTGTGGAAGCCCATCGGATATTTTGTGCCGTTGCGAAGGTCGAGTTCAAAGGTCTGCTCCTCTTCCGTGTTGCTGATGTTGAGGAAGTCGCGCTGGTCGAAGTTGTCGTCGAACCAGTATTCCATCTGGCTGCTCTGTGCCGCAGACCGCTTCAGGAAGAGTGAACTTGTGACGGCGGAGTACTTGCCGTCTGACTGCTTGGCACGGAAGCTGAACTTATGCACGCCGTTGTCTAACTGGTCGGTGCTGACGCTGAGCCTTACCACAGTATTGGTGCCGCTCAGGCTTCCCGATTGCCGACTGCTGAAGCTGTCGTCGAACCAGTATTCGTATGTTGTCAACGATTGTGAATAGGTTAGCGTGGGAAGCAGGCAGAGCAGGCAAGCAAGGATGGGGGTAAATAAATTCCTTCTCATAGCTTGTCGATTTAAGTGTTTATTCACCTGCCTTCACGCGTATCTTGATGTTCAGCTTGCCCGAAGCGTCTGTCTGCTCGTCTATCTTCTTGGCTACGATGTAGGGAACAGGGGCAGTCTGATTATCATTGAAGCCGTCGCCAGCATAGATGCCTACTTGATTCTCGTATTGCTTGTATTCATCTTTGAAGTGGAAGTCGGATGCTGGGTCTGCATTGCCACTATTAAAATTTACAAATACTTCGTCCCAACTATTTGCTTCTATGTTAATGGGGTCATCCCCCCAATCCTCATTTAAACACATATTTCCGGATATTTGCATTGTCCCACTTCCATTGGGCTTATTTATTAAAATATTACCTCTTACAACGGCTGTTGTTATATTTGAAAATGTGTATGCACCATAGTATGGCCCCCCTGCACGACTATAATAATAAGAATTATAAAGAATATTGTTGCTTATTTCTCCAGACCCGAGTCCTCCAATACAGCACGCATCCGAGTTACTAGCACCAAACCTAATTACATTGTTCTTAATTGTTGCCTCAGACCCTCCTAAATGCACGGCGATAGTACTATTTACATAATCCCTAATATAATTCTGGCTGATGACAGTCCCTTTACAATTGGGATTTGATACATCTATTCCAAATCCAAGACTACAACATTTTACCATCATGTCATCTACAGGTCCATCTTGAGCAATATGAATTCTGCCTGTAACATAGCATCCGATTAATGCACTTCCATCAGAACCATGATTAAAGAAAAGGTTACCGCTAATCGTTGTATTACCATCCACATTGTCATTCTTAGATTTATGTCCGATGCCGATAATGGTGAGCTTCTTTGTTATCTTCACGCTGTCGGCAATGGGGAAGCCTCCGCCAGGGAGATAGATGACGCTGTTAGGGTCTGCACCTTCGATGGCTGCCTGAAGTGTGCGGTACAACTTTGTATTGCCGCTGGAGTTTACAACTGAAATGTTCTGAGCAACAAGTGCGATTGTCCACACAAAGGCTGCACACACAATGAATAGTTTCTTTATCATGATTGTTTTAAGGTTAAGTGGTTTATAATTGTTTGTTATTTGTCGTTTCCTCTGCAAATATACGAAAAAAATCTCTCTTCTGCAAAGAGAAGAGAGAAAAACTGTGTTGAAAGCATGATATCGGTTATTTATTCAAAAACCACTTTTCTGCTGATGAGGTAAAAAAACTAGCCATTTCTTTGCTATGAACTCCATTCAATAACTTTCCTTGTTGTGGGAAAAATGAACATCCAAAAAATCAAGATGACACCAGTCACGATGCGAAACGTAACACTATACGAAGGCCTGCGTAACACTATATAATCGCAATCGTCACACGTCAAGTTGGTCAACAACACTAGTGAAGTTTGCAATTTACACTGGTGTCAAATGCTGAGGACGAGTCCTTCGTTTGCAAGTATGGTATTGGGGAAGACGCTTTGTGCCTCTTTCAGAAGGGCATTTTCGTCTTTGATGCTGGCACTGAAGTGACCGATGCAGAGTTGCCCTACCCCAGCATCCTTCGCCACTTGAGCAGCTTGGAGTGCAGTAGAGTGCCGAGTCTGTTCTGCCCTCAAAGCGCGTTCATGGAAGTAAGTCGCTTCGTGGTAAAGCAGGTCAACACCTTTCACAATCTCCTTCAAATCAGGCAGATAGACGGTATCCGAGCAATAAGCATAGGAGCGAGGAGGTGCTGCGGGAAAGGTCAGGCGTTCGTGAGGAATGACGGTGCCGTCCTCAGTTGTCCACGAAGCTCCAGCCTTGATGTTGTTTATCTGGCTTACAGGAATCCCGTAGGCATCAATCAACTCCCTTTTGATATGGGGAAGGTTTGGTTTCTCGCGGAAAAGGTAGCCGCTGGTGGGAAGCCTGTGTTGAAGGGGAATACTGTGAACTGTGATGCTTCGGTCTTCGTAAACGAGGTCGTACTTGCGCGTATCGACTGGATGAAAGAGGACCTTGTACTGAATGTCGCCGTAATAAGTGCTCATCAGGAAGTCGAGCAGCTCGCCCACTTGCTGAGGGCCATGAATATGCAACTCGGCAGTTCGTCCAAGAAGGTCCATCGTCCCTATCAATCCAGGCAATCCGAAAACGTGATCACCATGATTGTGACTGATGAAGATGTGTCCGATGTTCATCATTGAGAGCCCCATCCGCTGCATCTGAGCCTGCACGCCTTCGCCACAATCAATCATGAAGAATTTGCCCCTCACATTCAGTATCTGCGAGGTAGGCTGGTGGCGCGTGGTGGGCTTTGCAGAGCCGCAACCGAGTATGTTCAGTTCAAAGTTCATAGTTAAGGAATTATAGGAGTCATTAGACAGTAGTTATCGCTTCGCTCTGTAGTTAAGCCAAATGTTAGGGGCCCTGAATGTATCGACTTTACTACTGACTACTAAACTTCTAACTACAAAAAAGCCCCCACCCCTTTATTGGGGTCGGGGCTGTCATTGCATATTGGAATGTCGGTTTATTCCTCAGTCTTTACTTCAGCTTCGGGCTCAGCAACAGGCTCTTCAGCCTTGGGTTCCTCAGCCTTAGGCTCTTCTGCCTTGGGCTCTTCAACCTTCTTAGCAGCCTTCTTTGCCTTGGGCTTTTCAGCGCTTTCGCTCATCTTAGCCTTCAGTTCAGCCAGAGCGTCGAGGTCGCCAAGCGTTGTGCTTGCAGCCTGATTCTGAACTACTGGAGCTTCTTCCTTCGGAGCGGCCTTGCGTGTAGCCTTCTTAGCCTCACGAGCCTCGCGAGCTTCTGCACGCTGAACATCTTCGAAGATGCGGCTGTGAGAGAGGATGATGCGCTTGCTGTCCTTGTTGAACTCAATCACCTTGAACTGCAGCTTCTCGCCCTTCTGAGCCTGAGTGCCGTCTTCCTTAACGAGGTGC
>JAGCXU010000021.1 GCA_017961145.1 Bacteroidaceae bacterium
GGTTATCAAGACTTTAGAACATGAATATGATGAGTGATGAGTAAAATGCAAAACAAAATCGAAAAACTCTGCACTCTAAACCAATGCCATTTAAGTCATTATATGTCAATCACATACATGGGTGTCGAGTTGGTGTATAGTGGTGAAGAGACTCTACACCCTCATTACTTGCTAGTATTCAATAGATTAAAGCAAGTTGGTGTAGAGTGTAGAGTGTTTTCGCAAAAAAGATTTATTCTTTTTTCTTCCTTCAAGGAGGGAGGTTCAAACGCAGGCAACTGAGTTCTTGCGCTCCGCAGGTGCTAAGGCGGCATAGCCGGAAGGCAAACGTGGCACGCTTCATTGCCAAACGTAACACGTTAAGTTGGGCAACTTAACACTAGATAATCGCAAACGTGACACGTTATAAATTAAGAGTTAAGAAAGAAGGCTGCGATTAAGCGAGAGCAAAGCAAAACTAGTTTGGGCTATGCCGAGCGGAAGCAGTCTCGACAGAGTCAAGAATTAAGAATTAAATCGTACGTTGAAGTGGACAATTTCACACGTGAGGTCTGACAACGGCATCAGCCTCTACACGAAGCAGAGCAGCAGGATGATGAGCTGGGCCGTGAGGATGCGCAGGAACATGCTGAGGGGATAGACGGTGGTGTAGCCGACTGCAGGGGCGTCATTGCTGGCCGTCTGATTGGCAAAGGCGAGTGCTGGCGGGTCGGTATTGCTGCCAGCTATCAGGCCCATCAGGGTGAAATAGTTCATCTTGTAGCAGAACCGGGCAATGATTCCGACGATGAGGATGGGCAAAACCGTGATGAGGAAGCCGCACCATACATAGGTCAGTCCGTCGCCTTCGACAACCGTGTTGACGAAACTTGCTCCTGCCTTGATGCCCACACTGGCGAGGAAGAGGGCGAGGCCTATCTCGCGAAGCATCAGGTTGGCGCTGGTGGTGGTATAGGCTACGAGTTTTGCCTTGTACCCGAAGCGTCCGATGAGGATGGCGACGATGAGGGGACCGCCTGCCAGACCGAGTTTGACGGGTGTGGGAACGCCAGGAAGTGCGATGGGAATGGCTCCGAAGATGATGCCGACGAAGATGCCTATGAAGATGGCCGAGAGGTTGGGGTGGTTCAGGCTCTTGACGCTGTTCCCCATCTTGCGGGCCACACGGTCAACTGCATCTTCAGGTCCGACCACCATGATGCGGTCTCCGAGCTGCATCCTGAGGTTACGTTCGGCAAAGAGGTCCATATCGCCTCGACGGATGCGGGTGACGTTGACGCCATAGACGGAGCTGAAGTGCATCTGTCCGAAAGTCTTGCCGTTCATGGATGGCTGCGTGACGAGAATGTTCTTGCTGACCATCGGCACGTCTTGCTCCTGCCATTCGACGGTCTCTTCCGGTCCGATGAAGACACGGATGGCTTCTGCGTCGTCCTGAGCGCATGTGATGAACATCCTGTCGCCCTCGGAAATGATGGTGTCGCGGTTGGGAATGCTGACGTGTCCGTTCTGCAGGATACGACTGCAAACGAAGTCGCGGCCAAGGAACTGACGGACCTGCAGGATGGTTCGGCCTGCAAGGTAGGCATTCTTCACGACAAGCGTCATGCGATGGGGTGTGGCGTGAGGATTGGCAGCCTGCTCCTCCTCTATCTGCTTCTGCTCGTCCTTCAGACTGATGCGGCAGAGGAAACGAATGGCGATGGTTGCACCGATGATGCCCAGAACGCCAAGGGGATAGGCACAGGCATAACCGTTGGCGATGGCAGGGGCGTCGGCTCCGAAGACCTGATTGCAAGCCTCCGTGGCAGCACCAAGTCCGGGGGTGTTCGTGACGGCTCCACATAGCACGCCCACCATCATGGCGAGCTTGCTGGAATTGGTTGCAGCAGAGGCTCCTCCATCGTAAAAGACGAGGAAATAGAGGCCTATGCAGCAAAGCACGTTGAGCAACACAAGACTCATGGCCAAAAGGTTCTGGCGGACACCTCCCTTCTTGAAACTCTCGAAGAAGCCAGGACCAACCTGAAGGCCTATACAATATACAAAAAGTATGAGGCCGAAGTCCTGAATGAAGGTCAACACATTGTATGTCCCTGTAAAGCCGAAATGGCCTGCAACGATACCTGCGAAGAGGACGAATGTGACTCCAAGAGAGATGCCTCCAATCTTGATGCGTCCAAGACCAATACCAACGGAAATGACCAAAGCGTAGAGCAGAACAATATGTGCCACGCTATCGGTCGAAGTGAATAGAGGTTGCAACCAGGACATGATATTTCAATTAAAAATTAAAAGTTAAGAATTAAGAATCGAGTGTTGGGAAAATTCCTTCTTCATTTTTCGGCTGCAAAGGTACGAAAAGATTAGGGAATGGGGAATAGGAAATAGAGAAAAAGTGCGAAAATGCCAATTAAACGAATAATTTTTCAATGTTCAATGTTCAATGTTCAATAATTCTTCGTATCTTTGTGCGCTTTTTGGTAGATAACCAACGAAAAACATATTTTATTAAACAACTTATGGCAGATAGTAAAGAAAAACTTTTCTCTGACTTTACTGCGCCCAGTCGTCAGGAATGGCGAGACAAGATTGAGGTTGACCTCAAGGGAGCAGACTATCAGAAGAAAATGGTGTGGAGAACCAACGAAGGCTTCAGCATGGAGCCTTTCTACCTGAAGGAAGATGTCGATAAGCTGCCGCTTGTCAATGCCCTTCCAGGCGAGTTCCCCTACGTTCGCGGCAACAAGGCCGCAGACAACGAATGGTATGTCCGTCAGGACATCAAGTGTGATTGTCCCAAAGAAGCCAATGCGAAGGCACTCGACATCCTGAACAAGGGCGTGACGAGCCTCGGCTTCTGCATTCCTTCGGAAAAAGTGAGTGCGGAATACATCGAGACTCTGCTCGAAGGCATCTATGTGGATTGCGTCGAGCTGAACTTCTGCACTTGCCAGTGCAAGGCTCTCGAACTCTCTCAAATCCTCGTGGCTTACTTCCAGAAGAAGGGTGCTGACGCAGAGAAGATTGAGGGCAGCCTCAGCTTCGACCCGCTGGAGAAGATGCTCATGAAGGGCAAGGACACGACAGAAGCGCTGAAGAATGCAAAGACACTCGTCGAGACCTTTGCCGCTTATCCTAAGTTCCGTCCCATCGCTGTGAATGCCTTCAAGCTCACCAACGCAGGTGCTTACAGCTATCAGGACCTCGGCTATGCTCTCGCTTGGGGCAACGAGTACCTCGCAGAACTGACGGAAGCAGGCGTGGCTCCTGAGCTGGCCGCACAGAGCATCAAGTTCAACCTCGGCATCAACGGCGTCTATTTCATGGA
>JAGCXU010000163.1 GCA_017961145.1 Bacteroidaceae bacterium
AATGAAACCTCGATCACTATTTCGGATGAAATCGAGGATATATTCTATCTCAGGACTCATAGGAATCTCCTGCTCTACGCGGGCAAGAAGCTCGTTCAATTTGCCGGTTCCTTGCAGGATGATTTGGTAGGCCATGTGTATATTGTTAATAAGGTCGCGGTCGAACCCACGTCGACGAAGCCCGATGGTATTCAATCCACAAAAGGCTGCAGGTTCACGAGCCACAAGGCTGAAAGGCAAAACATTCTGAGAGAAACGTGTACCACCGCCTACCATCGTATAACTGCCAACGCGGCAGAACTGGTGCATCAAAACGTTGGCACTCAAGATAGCGTTGTCATCAATGACAATCTCACCTGCAAGTTTCGTGCCATTGCCTATGATAACGCCATTGCCGACGATGGCATCGTGTGCCACATGAACACCTTCCATCAGAAGATTGTCATTGCCCACAATGGTTCTACCCTTTGCCGCAGTGCCACGATTGATGGTAACATTCTCGCGAATCTTGTTGTTGTTTCCTATCTCTGCAGTACTCTCTTCACCTCGGAACTTAAGGTCTTGTGGGATTGCACTAATGACAGCACCAGGGAAGAAGATATTCCCATTGCCAATGCGAGCCCCATAAAGCACCGTCACACTATTCATTAAAGTGTTGTCATTACCAATAACAACTCCTTTATCAATATAGCAGAACGGACCTATTTCACAGTTCTCGCCTATGACGGCTTCAGGATGAATGTATGCCAAAGGACTTATCATATCGTTTACTGTTTATTATTAATGACTTGAGCCGTAAAGGTTGCCTCGGCGACACAATTCTCGCCTATGAAGGCATAGCCTTGCATCGTGCCTATGTTGTGGCGAAGAGGTGCAACAATCTCAACTCGGAATACCAACGTGTCTCCAGGCGAAACCTTTTGACGGAACTTAACATCGTCTATTCGCAGGATATATGTGCTATAAGTATTGGGCTGCTTATCGTGTAGGACAAACAGGCCTCCCGTCTGCGACAAAGCTTCTATCAACAAAACACCAGGCATAACAGGTTCGTCAGGAAAGTGTCCTTGGAAGAATGGCTCGTCGTTGGTTACATTCTTGACTGCCACGATGTAATTCTCTTTTATATCTATGACCTTATCCACCAGGAGCATCGGATAGCGGTGAGGCAACAGTTGCTTTATCTGGTTCACATCCATCAAAGGTGTCTGATTGGGATCATACTTCGGAGCCTGAACTTCATGCTTGCGTATCTCCTTTCTCATCATCCGAGCGAACATATTATTGATTGTATGTCCTGGACGAGTGGCAATAATCCTTCCTTTGATGGGTTTGCCTATGAGAGCCATATCGCCTATGATGTCAAGCAACTTATGTCGAGCTGGCTCATTATCCCACACTAAAGGCTTGTGCTGAATATATCCTAGATCTGAAGCATCATGATGTTCAGCTCCTGTCAACTTACATAACTTATCGAGATTCTCCTGTGTGGTCTGTTGCTCATAAATAACTATAGCGTTATCCAAGTCACCGCCCTTGATAAGTCCTGCAAGGAGAAGCTGCTCTATCTCGCGAACAAAGACAAAGGTACGAGCTGCAGCAACTTCCGAAGCAAACTTGTCCATACTATCAAGTGTGGCAAACTGGCTGCTAAGAACCTTACCATCGAATGCTATCATACTTGTGATGGAGAAATCCTCATCTGGAAGCAAAGTGATACAAGCACCTGTCTTGTCGTCGCGGAACTCCATCTTCTTTGTAATATAATAATAGTCTTTTGGAGCATCCTGCTCGCACAAGCCAACACGCTGAATCTCGCGAACATAAGGTTCTGCACTACCATCAAGAATAGGAAATTCTGGCCCATCGACTTGTATAAGCACATTGTCAATACCCAGAGCATAAAAGGCTGCCAAAGCGTGTTCTACAGTGCTACATCGCATCTCACCTTTCCCAAGAACTGTGCCGCGTTGCGTGTCAATCACATTCTCAGCCACAGCATCCATGATGGGCTGCCCCGGCATATCTACTCGCTGTATTTTGTAGCCGTGTCCCGCAGGAGCAGGCAAAAACGTTACCGTCAGTTTTAAACCTGTATGGAGGCCTTTCCCGCTAAGCGAGAAACTTTCTTTGAGTGTATTTTGCTTTAGCATATTTTATTCCTTTATGGATATCTCAAGACTTATTCCTTGTCTTTCAGTTGTTCCTTGAGCATCTTTATTTCCTTCCTCATCTGATTTATGTCAGCCCACATATCAGGCAGATTCTTAAAAATTGCGCTACTCTTCCAGAAGTTACGTCCTTCGATGGCAGGGGTGCCCTGTATGGCAGCACCTTCCTTCTTGACGCTATTGGGGATACCTGCCTGAGCTCCAGCCATGACGCGATTTGCAATAGTTGCATGATCGGCTATGCCAACTTGCCCACCAAACATGCACCACTCCCCTACTTTCGTACTTCCTGCAATGCCGACCTGCGCAGACATTACCGTGTGACTGCCTATCTCATCGTTATGACCAATCTGTACCAAGTTGTCTATCTTCACGCCACTATGCACAATGGTGGCTCCCATGACAGCCCTGTCCACACAACTATTGGCACCTATCTCCACATCATCCTCGATGATGGCAATGCCTATCTGTGGAATCTTCTCGTAACCTTTTTCTGTAGGTTGGAAGCCAAAGCCATCAGCACCGATGACACAACCAGCATGCAGGATGCAACGGTTGCCTACCTGACAGTCGTGATAGATGACAGCATTACTATATATCTCGGTATTCGCGCCTACCTTAGCATTCCTGCCTATCGTGACATGAGGATGCAGGACGCAACCATCGCCTACCTCCACGCCTTCGGCAATTGCAACGAAAGGACCGATGTAGCAATCCTTGCCTATCTTTGCCGATGGGTCGATGAAGGCAAGTTCGCTGATGCCTACTCTCTTGGGCTTCATGCTTTCGTAAATCTGTAGCAACCTTCCTACAGCGCCACGAGCATCAGGAACTTTGATGAGAGTGGCCTTAACCTCTTGCTTAGGTTCAAAATTCTCGTTGACAAGCACGATGCTACTCTCTGTCTCATAGATGTATTGCTCGTACCTATCATCATACAAGAAACTGATGCTGCCAGGCTTTCCTTCTTCTATCTTAGCGAAGTCATTTACCTTGGCATCGGGGTCACCAACGATGGTTCCGCCTATCAGTCCTGCTATCATTTGTGCTGTGAATTCCATGCTTTCTTATCTATTTAAGAAACTGTGCCATCTGGTCAGCCATCTCCTTAGCCTTCTCTGCAGCTACGTTTGCAAAGTTCTCTGTCTTGTCTGCATAGATAATGGCGCGACTGCTGTTAACGAGCAAGCCGCAGTCCTCTATCATGCCATACTTGCATACCTCTTCGAGGCTGCCACCCTGAGCACCCACGCCAGGCACAAGCAGGAAGGCATTAGGAGCGACTCGGCGAATGTCTTGGAACATTTCGCCTCTCGTAGCACCTACGACATACATCATGTTCTCGTCGTTTCCCCACTCCTGACTCTTGCGGATGACCTTCTCGAAAAGTCGCTCACCCTGTTTGTCTTCGGTGAGTTGGAAGTCGAATGAACCTTTGTTGCTGGTTAAGGCAAGGAGGATAACCCACTTCCCTGCATATCCTTCGATGAATGGCGTCACGCTGTCTTCGCCCATATAAGGTGCGACAGTCAGCGCATCGACGTCGTACTCCCCAAAGAAGGTGCGGGCGTACATTTGGCTCGTGTTGCCGATGTCGCCGCGCTTGGCGTCGGCTATGATGAACTGGTCTGGGTAGTTCTGCTTCAAGTACTTCACCGTCTTCTCGAATGCCATCAGGCCTTTCACACCGAATGCTTCGTAGAAGGCAAGGTTTGGCTTGTATGCCACGCAATAAGGCGCTGTCGCATCGATGATGGCCTTGTTGAAGGCAAAGATAGGATCGTCTTCCTTCAGCAAATGCTCAGGTATCTTCTTCAAGTCGGTATCAAGCCCGACGCAAAGGAAACTCTTCTTCCTTCGTATGTTTGCTATCAGTTCTTGTCTTGTCATTTCTGTTTCTTTCTTGTTAGACCGATGATTACTCCTGTCACGATGCTTATAAGCAAGAATAGAGTTATGTTCACAAGGAAGAACTCAAGGGTGCTTCCTTCTCTTCCCAGCCACTTCATCACGATTGGCGTCAGGAAACCTGATATGGCCACAATAAGAAGAGTCTGCCAGTCTTCCTGAAACGACTTCTTAATACCAGCCCACGTCCATTCTTGCTTGACATCATTCCAAAAACCCATATCTCTTACACTCTTCTATAGTTCTGATTCTTTTAGTCTCTCTGCATTCTCGGCCACAATCAAGTGGTCGATGCAGTCCTGGATATTGCCGTCCATGAAGGAGGGCAGATTGTAGATGGTGTAGCCGATGCGGTGGTCTGTGATGCGGCCTTGCGGATAGTTGTAGGTGCGAATCTTGGCCGAGCGGTCGCCCGTCGAGACCATCGTCTTGCGCTTTGAGGCAATGTCGTCGAGGTACTTCTGATGCTCCTTGTCGTAGATGAAAGTGCGAAGGCGAGCCAGAGCCCTTTCCTTGTTCTTCGGCTGGTCGCGCGTCTCAGTACATTCCACGAGGATTTCCTCGTCCTGGTTCGTGAAGGGGTTGCGCCAGATGTATCGGGCACGAACACCCGACTCGACCTTGTTGACGTTCTGACCGCCAGCTCCACTTGAGCGGAAGGTATCCCACTTGATGGCTCCCTCATTGATTTCCACATCAAACTCCTGAGCTTCAGGCAGGACGGCGACAGTTGCAGCAGAGGTATGGACACGACCTTGTGTCTCCGTAACAGGGACACGTTGCACACGATGCACGCCGCTCTCATACTTCATGATACCGTAAACGCCTTCGCCCGTCACGGAGCAGACAATTTCCTTGTAGCCGCCGACGGCTCCCTCGCTGTAGCTGCTGACAGCCATCTTCCAGCCTTTCATCTCGAAGAACTTCGAGTACATGCGGAACAAGTCGCCTGCGAAGAGTGCAGCCTCATCGCCTCCAGTGCCGCCACGTATCTCGAGGACGATGTTCTTGTCGTCTTCTGGGTCAGCCGGAACAAGCAGAAGCTTTATCTCTTCTTCAAGTTCTGGGATGCGCTTCTCACTTTCCGCGAGTTCTTCGCGCAGCATCTCCTTCGTCTCGGCATCTTCCTCGATGGCGAGCATCTCCTTTGCATCGGCCACATTCTGCAAGCAGCCGATGTATTCCTTTCGTGCCTCGACTATCTTGCCGAGGTCCTTGTATTCCTTTGTCAACTTGACGTATCGCTTCTGGTCGGCAATGACGGATGGGTCTGTAATGAGTGTACTGACCTCCTCAAAGCGGCTCACAAGCCCGTCGAGCTTATCTAATAGGCTATTACTTTCTGCCATGTTTATTCTTTTTCTTGTGTGTCTGATAGAACTGACGCCATGCAAAGAACATGACGACGAGTAGTGCTGCTAATAATATATACTCCATAACTTACGATTCTTTATAGTGAACATCCCCCTCTTGAGGGTTCTTCCTGCGTATTTCCTTGTTGATGCGGAGGTAGATCAGCATCCATCCGAGGGCGCCGAGGCTGAACATGAGGCCGTGAAGCCAGTCGCCTTCGATGAAAGCACGAAGGGCTTGATTCCCAAGGAAGATAAAGCAGAAGATGCTGCCCATTTCCTTGAGCCAGTCTTTCGTCGTGTAGTTGGTGATCTTGATGTCTTTCATGACGGACACATTAGTAGTTGAACTCTCCGAACTCGCTCTTGATGGTGAGGCTTCGTCTGCCTTCTTCGATGCGGCCCACGACCTGTGCGTCGATGTTGAAGCACTTGGAGATGGCTATGACACGCTCTGCGTCCTGCGGTGCGACATAGACTTCGAGGCGATGGCCCATGTTGAAGACCTTGTACATCTCTGCCCAATCTGTGCCGCTGCAATCTTGGATGGCCTTGAAGAGAGGCGGAACCGGGAACATATTATCCTTGATGACGCGACAGTTTTCGCCGATGAAATGGAGAATTTTCGTCTGCGCTCCACCCGTACAATGCACCATTCCATGAATCTTAGGACGCATCTCATCGAGCATTTTCTTTACAACTGGAGCATAAGTTCTGGTGGGTGAAAGGACAAGCTTGCCAGCCGAAATCGGACTTCCTTCTACTAAATCCGTCAGTCTAAACTTGCCGCTATAAACAAGTTCCTCAGGAACGTTGTGGTCGTAGCTTTCCGGATACTTCTCCGCAAGGTACTTGGCGAAGACATCATGGCGAGCTGAAGTGAGTCCGTTCGAACCCATTCCGCCGTTGTATTCCTTCTCGTAAGTGGCTTGACCACAGCTTGATAGCCCGACTATTACATCTCCTGGACGGATGTTTGCATTGTTGATGACGTCACATCGTTTCATCCTGCAAGTCACCGTACTATCGACTATGATGGTACGAACCAAGTCACCCACATCGGCAGTCTCGCCACCAGTCCCATAGATGCCGATTCCCATCTCACGCATTTCCTGCATGAGTTCGTCGGTTCCATTGATAATGGCTGAGATGACTTCACCCGGAATCAGCATCTTGTTGCGGCCTATCGTAGAGGAAACCAAGATGTTATCGACTGCTCCCACACAGAGCAAGTCGTCGGTATTCATGATGAGAGCGTCCTGAGCAATGCCTTTCCAGACGCTCAGGTCACCCGTTTCTTTCCAATACATATAGGCGAGGCTCGACTTCGTGCCTGCTCCATCAGCATGCATGATGTTGCAGTACTCAGGATCACCTCCCAGAATATCAGGGATTATCTTGCAGAAAGCCTGCGGAAAGATGCCTTTGTCGATGTTCTTTATCGCATTGTGAACGTCCTCTTTTGCAGCGCTCACACCTCGCATCATATAGCGTTGATTGCTCATATCTGTATCTTGTCTCTTTGTTTCTGCGTGCAAAGATACAAAAAAATATTGGAAAAAGAAAGAATAAGCCGATTAAAATACAAAGACACTATTGCATCCGCAATAGAATTTGGCAAAAAGCGAAAAGCTGTCAGGCAACTGATTCTCGCAACAAAAGCACAGGATTTGGGCAAAAAGTGCCGATTCCATCGAGAAACTTAACATGGGATAATTCCAAACATAACGTGTTATGATTGCAAACGTAACACGTTAAAATCGCAAACGTAAAGTGTTACGTTTACATTTTAACTGTGCCTCGTTTGAAAACCACCCACGCCTAGTTTTCCACAAGACCACATTAAAAACTCAGGGATTGCCCTTGCGAACAATCCCTGACCTTTTATATTTATAAATGTAACTGATGTAAGCCGCTCAGCTTAGAATGTGTAACCAACAGTCATGAAGTGCTTTTTGAACTCCGTGAAAGTATCGTACTCGAGAGAGTAACCAAGAGAGATCTTCTTGTTGAGCTGAAGACCAATGCCCCAAGTCAAGCCGAATGCACTATGACCCTTCATGTCCTCGTCAGCTTCAAGTTCGAAATCATCGTCGTCCCAATCAAGAGTATATTGCTTTAAGAGCACACAAGTGTAACCCAAAGCGAAGTTTGTGTAAACACGAAGATGGTCCTTTGCAAACGAGGGGCTGAAAGCACGAATGCCTGTCTTGAAGTTCAGCCAGTCAAAGTCTCCAGGAGAATCGAAGGGAGCATTCCATTCGAACTGAAGAACATCCCATGCCAAAGAAACCCATTCGCCTTCGTAAACGCCTGTCTGGAAACCAGCTCCGAGGCCAAAGCCGCCTTCGCTATATCCGAACGGGCCTTTTATACCACCTACATTCGCATTAACCGTGAAGTGATTGTCCTCGAAGATCTCTGCGCTAGCATTCATTGCAAAAGCCATTGCCATTGCAGCTACAAAAAATTTAATTGCCTTCATAATAAAAGAATTAAGTGAATAATTAGGTGAATTAAATCGTTTGCAAATATAAACATTCTTTTGTAATTATGCAACACTTTTATAAAAAAGTGTTTGTTTTCTGTTGTTATTTTTCTCTTTTCACTCTCTTATACTTGTTTCGTATGGTTTTATTTCATACTTTTGCATACAGAAACATAACAAGAAGAACTATGGGACTTGGAACATATTGGGCAAGAAAAGATGACCAGACTGACGAACTGAAGACCGTCAAACCTTGGGAAGAAGAAGTCAGCAACGGCGACAAGTACTTCCCTGACCCTCATCAGAAAGAACAAGAAGAGGCAGAAACACCTCAATAAAAGCAAGAAGGCAACCTTTTGAAGGCTGCCTTCTTTGCGAAGAGAGGGGTTTTACGCCATATACAATATTTAATTATATTGGTTGTGTTTCTGAATAAATGTCCAACAACCTTGGCGTTCCTTTATAAAAGCTTGGGTTTGGACGCTTGCAATGTACTCAGAGAGACCTTGTTTGTTAGCACCATGATGCCAATCGTAGGTATAACCAAGTTGTGTCCAGGGACATGCATAATCTCCCACGTAAGCCATACTTTTTTGATAGGCAAACCACTCAAGGAAATTAGTCTCGCCAATTATGTAATCAGCATCTGCCCAAGACGGGAACTCTGACCCACAACTGGTGGTTGAGATACTAGGGTCAGCACCAGGTCGGAATAAACCCTCAGGATCAACATAAAACTCAACCACAGTATCATAACTATTATCAGGCGTGAGGCCAAGCATCTGAATCATACGATATCGAGAAGCCACAGAGTCAAGCCCCACAAACTCCTTAGCTCGATGACTCCATTCGGCAGGAATAGTCACCCAGATACCCGTCTGTTTGGAAAGACGAAACAAGTCGGTGGTCTGCCAATATTTCAAATCATTTTGAGTCATCATGGTGCAAACGAGCACCATTTTTTGACCATCGATAATCTCCCATTCAAGTTCGTCGTTTGATTCGACGATAGGCATCAGTGTCGTGGAGATATCAGATTCCTCAATCGTCTGTGCATCAATTAATGCACGGGAGAAATCAGCTCTTATGGTCGTATTGTCTTCATACCATGGGATAATGACTTCTGGCTCATCATAATTATCACAAGCCACAAAGATCAAGCTCATCAAAGCTACAAGATAACTTTTAGTTTTCATTTTGTCCGGTATTTATAATGACATGTATTATTTCGTATTATTATACATATTTGGGAGCAAACTTTAGTCTGCAAAATGAAAAATCACTATAACACTCTGGATTTTCAGCATGTTATAGTGATTTGATGGCGGAGAGAGAGGGATTCGAACCCCCGGTGCCTCTCAGCACGCCGGTTTTCAAGACCGGTGTAATCGACCACTCTACCATCTCTCCGAACTCTCCTTAAAGAGGCTTTTGGTCTTAAAGCGCTGCAAAGGTCGGAAGATTTTTTGA
>JAGCXU010000164.1 GCA_017961145.1 Bacteroidaceae bacterium
CTGATTCCGACAGGCAGAATGACATTCATTGTCACCCAATCAAGGTGAAAACCCATCGCGGAGAATAGTGCGTCAAGGTTCTCGACAAAGAAATTGTAGTATTTGAAAATGCCAAGAATGCCAAGATTCAATACGATATTGGTCGCGCTGACAGCCTGTTGCTTCCTCCGTTGCCCTTCGTAGTGCTCCAGCAAAAGTCCGCTTATATAACTGCAAAAAGAGGTGAATGCAATGAGAAGCAGGAAACGGTAGTCCCACCATCCATAGAACACATAGCTTGCAGCAATCACCAATAGATTCTGCCACTTTCGCTTTTGGAAAACAAACCAATAGAGCAAGAATACTATAGGCAGGAACACCAGAAACTCGAAAGAGTTGAAAAGCATCTTCTATTTCTAATTTTTTCTTATTATCTGCAGTTTGCGGGTACAAAGTTACATCATTTTTTTGATATTTCCTTGTTTTGTAGCACATAATTCAATATCTTTGCAGAGGAAATCTTAAACCTTAACCGTTATGAAGAAACTCTTTTTCTTTTTGCTGGTCACGTTTTGTCTGACCGCAAGTGCCAAGACGAAAGTTGTCGAATCAAAGACGACATTTGCCAAAGAAGTGTTGCAACCTTATGTTGATCGCGGCGAATTGCCTGGCGCAATCAGCATTTTCTATAACAATGGAGTGCAGGAGACTTGCTGCATCGGCTATGCAAATGTCGAGCAAAAACGTTCCATCCGTCTCGATAACGTCTTCATGCAATGTTCGCAGACAAAGGGTTTCTGCGGTGTGACTATCGCCAAGTTGGTCGAAGAGGGCAAGCTCTCTCTCGATGATCCTGTTTCAAAATATCTGCCAGAGTTTAATGAACTTTGGGTTCAGGACAGCAACAGGGACGGCGTCAAGACTCTGCACAAAGCCAAGAACGTTTTGACGGTTCGTATGGTCCTGAATCATACTGGCGGTTTCCCCTTTGAATGTAGTGCAAAACGCTCTGATGTAAGGGGTGGAGGATGGTCAGGAGGTGCGCCTCTCAGACAGGTCGCATCCATCGCTGCAGGCTCTCCCATCTCCTTCGAACCTGGCACAAAAGACCAGTATTCAAACACTGGAATTGACATCGGAGCCGCAGTCGTGGAGGTCATTACAGGCATGAAGTGGGAGGATTATCTGAAGAAAGAAGTGCTCGATCCCTTGGGTATGAAGTCAACTTGGTTCTGGCCAACCGATAAGCAACTGAAGAAACAGGTCGAGATGTATGATGTGAAGGAAGGACAGCCTGCAGTATACCGACTCGAGAACGGCTGGGAACAACGCCCCTATAACGATAGTCATGTCTTCCCATCGGCTGGAGCAGGACTTTGGACGACTGCAAACGACCAGTTGAAGTTCTATAAGATGTTGATGAACTTGGGTGTGGGCGATAACGGAGTTCGCATCCTAAAAGAGGAGACGGTAAAGTCCATCCTCGCCGTCACAACTCGCCCTGACAATCTTGGCGGCTATTCGCTCGGCCTGAATGCACCTAAGAAAGACGGCGAGAACGAGTGGTTCGGCCATGGAGGAGCTTGGGGGACAAATTGCATGGTGAACTGGCATAAGAAGCAGTTGAAGCTTTGGGTGGTTCAGGTTAACGGCTCTCAACCTTGGAGTGGAGCCATGAACGAAGCTGCAAACAAGTTCTTCTCGCAGACAATCGACACTTCTGAAATTGATGCTTATACTGGCAGAACGAACTAAGAATGATATCGAGTACGCAAAATCCGCAGATTAAGCATCTGCTCTTGCTTCAGCAGAAATCTTCTCAACGAAGGGCAGAAGGGCTCTTCGTTGTAGAGGGCCGTCGCGAAGTGGAGCATTGTCTTGCCGCAGGCTATGCTTTACGGATTGCGTTTATCTGTGAGGAGATTGCAGGAACTCCTTTCTCTTTGCCCAAAACTACTGAGATTGTTCCTGTCAGTCGGAATGTCTACGAACGCATCGCCTATCGTGGTGGAACAGAAGGTATTGTGGCCTTAGTCGAGGCTCGAAACATCACGCTTGCCGACCTGCAACTCTCTTCGTCGCCCCTCATCGTGGTTCTGGAGAGTGTGGAGAAGCCTGGAAACCTGGGAGCAGTACTTCGAAGTGCCGATGCTGCTGGGGCTGACGCAGTCATTGTTTGCGATCCGCTTACAGACCTCTACAACCCAAATCTCATCCGTTCTGCAGTTGGAGCGCTCTTCACCGTTCCTTGCGTGGCTTGCACGACAGAGGAATGCGTCGCCTTCTTCAAGGAAAAAGGCATCAGAATATTGACTGCTCAGCTGCAAGATTCCAGCCTCTATTACGACACTCCCATGACAGGTCCGACTGCTATCGTAATGGGAACGGAAGCAACAGGATTGACCGATTTGTGGAGAAAGGAAGCTGATGCACACATTCGCATACCAATGTTGGGCCATTTAGACTCTCTTAATGTGTCTGTAAGCGCTGCAATTCTTCTTTTTGAGGCAGTCAGACAACGACAAATA
>JAGCXU010000165.1 GCA_017961145.1 Bacteroidaceae bacterium
CGGAGTTCTCACTTTCAGCAAAGACCACAGGCGAATCGTCGAGAACCGTTATGTGAAGTATGGTGCTTTCCATCGCGATGTACTCGATCCTGTGCTTAAGGAGATGCGGAAACTTTCGGACGAAGGAAAGGTGGAGTTCTGCTTCGAGTACGAGCCCGTCTATCCTCATGGTGTCAGTCGTGGTGATCCAGACAGCATTCGCTTCACCATCATCGAAGGCAAGATGGGGCAGGCTCAGCAGCATGAAACATTCCTGGGCAAGACGCGAGCCAAGCTCATCACAAAGTATGCTTTGCAGCCGAGTGAATGGGCTAAGTTGGAGAACCTCATTTACGATGGTCTCGACCTCAAGCCAGAGTTGGAGCGCATAGACAAACTCGTTGAGGACAAGCAGCCGGACAACGTTCACGCCTATGTTACCGAAGTGCTCTACCGTTGGCTTCTGGAGCAGCAAAGGCCCAACCAGCCTGAGTTTGCGGAAGCTATCGAGGTGAAAGATGAAGAGCCAGAGCGTCCGTATGTTCAGCCAATCTATTTGGAGAAATGGAACCTCTGGATGGAGAAAGCTCGCGAACGTCTTGGCGAAGAGTTCTACAATAAGTATATGAGTTGTGCAAGTCTTTGGGCAGTTCGCGACAAGAATGTCTTCGTCTCTGTCCCCAACAAGTTCGTTTCCGAGCAATGGGAAGAGCACATCAGCGAAATCGTCAGCTACTTCTATAGTGCTTTCGGAGCCGACAAGACGGTAACCTATATTTTCCAAGACGTTTAAAGCTGTATGGCAGAGCAGTTAATCATACAGGGAGAGACGAAGCAGGAGCATTACGAAGCACTCTTGCCACAGATAAAGGCAGTTGTCGAAGGCGAGTCCGACCTCATTGCCAACATGGCGAACGTGGCATCGATGCTTCACGAGACCTTCGGCTTCTGGTGGACAGGCTTCTATCGCGTTGAAGGTGAGGAGCTTGTGCTTGGTCCGTTCCAAGGTCCGATGGCTTGTACCCGCATCAAGAAGGGTAGGGGAGTGTGCGGAACAGCTTGGCAAGAAGCAGAGACGCAAGTCGTTCCAGATGTCGATAAGTTCCCAGGACATATTGCTTGCTCTTCTGCCTCTCGAAGCGAGATAGTCGTCCCTGTTTGGAAAGGAAAGGACATCATAGCAGTCCTCGACATAGACAGCGAGAAACTCAACACCTTCGACGATATCGACCGTCAGAACCTCGAACTAATAGTAAGAATGCTATCATGAAGAAACTAACGACCTTCCTTTTTGCTTGCCTGACTGTCATGATGGTTCAGGCTCAAGTCCAGAAACCGCAGCCGACCAATCCAAGCGACGCAGGCACTCACTACATCAACCCCATCGTTCGTGCCGACTTCCCTGACCCCGATGTCATTCGCGTCGGCTCGACCTATTACATGGTCAGTACCACGATGTGCCTCTTCCCTGGAGCCACCATCTTGAAGTCGGAGGACCTCGTCAATTGGGAGTATTGTGCTCAACCCTTGAAGCAGTTGCTCGACGACGACCGCTACAACCTTCGCGATGGCAAGAATGCTTATGCCAAAGGCATGTGGGCATCGTCGATGAAGTATCATAATGGGAAGTTCTACCTTCTTATCAATGGTAACGATAACAAGGCCTGGCTCTTGTCAGCAGCCAATCCAGAAGGAGAATGGGAAGTGCGACGTCTCTCTCGCAACTACTACGATCCGGGCATGCTTTTCGATGGCGACAAGGTTTATATTGCTTGCGGCTACAACCATATTTCCATGTGCGAACTCGATGCGGATTTCAACTTTGTGCGCGAGCAAGAAGTCGTTGTTCGAGAGAACTCCGGGCTCGAGGGCTGCCACCTTTATAAGATAGGCGACTACTATTATATATATGCCACTTACGGAGGTTTCCCAAGCGGACAAGCGGCTTTCCGCTCGAAGAACATCTTTGGTCCTTTCGAGGAGAAAGTGCTCGTCGAGAAGAACTACGACGGAAAGATCAACACCATCCATCAGGGCGCACTCTTCGAGGACATCGATGGCAAGTGGTGGACTGTGATGCAGGAAGACCTCGGAGCACTCGGACGCTTCCCCAACCTGTTGCCTGTCACGTGGCAGGACGGCTGGCCTGTCGTGGCAGAAGGTAAGCGGCCGCCTGTCAGCTTTGTTGACAAAGTGCCTCGCCCCGTAAGTGCCGACAAGCGCATCAAAGTACTGCCCACCAGCGACGACTTCTCCAATAAGGAGCTCGACATGCAATGGCAATGGAATCACAATCCAGTTCCTTCTGCTTGGAGCCTTGACGAGCGACCGGGTTGGCTTCGCTTAAAGTCTGTCGGTATTGTCCAAAACCTTCATCAGGCTCAAGGCATGCTTACTCAGCGCATCTTTGCCGACAAGGAACGTCCCAGTATGGGAACCATTCGCCTTGATGTCAGAAGTCTCAAGGAAGGCGATCGTGCAGGCATCTGCATCTTCCAAGATCCTTATGCTCAGCTTTGCGTGGAGCGGACATCAAAGAAGGCTTACCAGCTTGTTTGGAAACAGGATAAGGTCCGTAATGCTGGCAGAGGTTTCGAAGCAGCAGAAAAGACCATGTCAATCAAGCCAAAGAAAGGCATCATCTATCTTCGAGCTGCCATTCAGTATGGCGAGAACAAGGCTCGCTTCCTGTATTCTCTCGACGGCAAGACTTGGACACCATTTGGTGGCGAGACGCAGCAGTCGTTCAACCTCACCGTCTTCGTCGGCTCCCGCTTCGGCATCTTCTGTTGTGCCACCAAGCAAAATGGCGGCTATGCCGACTTCGACTGGTTTACGACAGAGCCTTAGCGAAATCCTTCCCTCCATAGGGAAGAGTCAAACTTAACGTGCCACGATTGCAAACGTATAGTGTTACGTTTGCAATTTACTAGTGTGACGTTGGCGATTTACTAGTGTGACGTTTGGGATTTACTAGTGCCACGTTCGGACGGACAGGACAGGAGTTAGGAGGTCATATATTTTGTCATGGATTTTACTTCCGAGGGCGGGCGCAGTCATTAAGTCATTAAGGAGGATTACAATCCTTTCCCACACAAAGCAGAAAGGCTTTTCTTTTACTCCAGCAAATCTTATTGCACTTTTCTTGCTTTGTATTATATTTTATTCGTATATTTGCAAACAGATAATACATACAATTATGAAAAACTTATTTCTATTCATCACTTTCTGCTTTACACTTTTTGCTTCCAGCCAGGAACTTCCCGATTCCACATTCTTGGATGCGGAGATGGAGGACTCGATGAGTTTGCTCTCCATCAAGCCCGTCAAACATCCGAAGAAGCTACTAAAGCAGATCTTTGAGCGGTTTAATGAAGACTTGAAGGAAACGCATATGTCAAGAAGGTATATTGTGGAAGGAACTTTCAGGAAATCGAAATTTCCACCATTTTCTGCCAAAGGCATATATACCGTGGAAGGAGATAATGGTTTA
>JAGCXU010000166.1 GCA_017961145.1 Bacteroidaceae bacterium
AACTGGTAGCCCTCTTGATGTCGGCCATGGTGTTGCTGATGCCTATCGTGATGCTCTCCGGCATGCTCTTCCCCGTGGAGTCCATGCCCCAGGTGCTTCAGTGGGTTTCGGCCATCATCCCTACGCGCTACTACATCTCTGCCATGCGCAAGCTGATGATTATGGGTGTCGGTATCGAACAGGCCTTCTCTGAACTGACCGTCCTCATCGTCATGCTCGTGGTTCTGCTGGCTTTGTCGCTTAAGAAATTCAAAACGCGGTTGGAATGAACACCTCTCACCTCACACCTATCCGTTCCCAGTTGTCCGTACTCACCTCTCTCTTGAAGAAAGAGTTTACGCAGATACGCCGCAATGCTTTCTTGCCGCGTCTCATCGTCGTCTTTCCTATCATGATTATGTGTGTCATGCCTTGGGTGATGAATATGGAAGTGAAGAACATTGTTGTAGACGTGGTCGACCACGACCGCTCCACTTTGTCGCAGCGTTTGGTTCACAGCATCGAGCACAGCAACTATTTCCTCTTTAACGGGCAAAAACCCACCTACGCCGATGCCCTCCGCGACATCGAGCAGACGAAGGCCGACATCATGCTGGTTATTCCGCAAGACTACAGCAAAAACCTCGCTCGTGGCCAACAGTCGCAGGTGCTCATTGCAGCCAACGCCGTCAACGGTACAAAAGGAGGTATTGCTACCGCCTACTTGAGTCAGATTGTTTCGAATGAAACGCTTGGTGCTGCCACTCTGCTCAGCAAAGAACTGAGTATATCACCCGCAGAGAGTAGCGGCAAACAGATATCATCTCTGACTTTGTACAACAAACACCAGGACTTCAAGCTTTTCATGATTCCAGCCCTCTTCGCCATTGTCATGATGCTGATGACGGGCTTTCTGCCCACGCTGAACATCGTAGGCGAGAAGGAGAAAGGCACTATCGAGCAAATCAACGTCACCCCGGTGGCAAAGTGGGCGTTCATCCTCTCAAAGCTCATCCCCTACTGGCTCATCGCCCTTTTCATCATCAGCGTCTGTCTGCTGTTGTCATGGATTGTCTACGGCATTACGCCCGTCGGTCCTGTCGTTCTCATCTATCTGCTTGCCATGCTATTGGCATTGTTCTTCTCGTCGTTTGGGCTCATCATCAGCAATTATTCTGACACCATGCAACAGGCGATTTTCGTCATGTGGTTCTTCGTCGTCATCATGCTGCTGCTCAGTGGTCTTTTTACACCCACTCGTTCCATGCCCGCTTGGGCTTATGCCACCACTTACATCAACCCCGTCAGCTACTTCGTCGAGGCTATGCGTACCGTGTTCATACGCGGCGGCCATCTCTCTGACATCTGGCACCAGCTGCTCGCTCTTGCTGCCATCGGTCTCTCCATGGCCGCATGGGCCGTGCAAAGCTATAAGAAAAATGCGTAGAATCAGGATTTCTGACTTTGCTTGAATTCAAATTGATAATGCAACAAATGTGTCAAAGAAGTAAGTGAGCAAGGAACATGAAAAAAGGGACAAAAGTTCCACAGGATCTTTCGTCCCCGGCATTAAATGCTTACCTTTGCAAACAAACTTCCACATAAGTTGCAAATATGGCAGAGCATCTAACAGCGCAGCAAAGGTACGAAATATCTTTCAGACTGCAAAATAAGGAACGTCCGATAAACATAGCCAGAGCTCTTGGTGTGCACCGCAGCACCATCAGCCGGGAGATTAGGCGCAACAAGTCACCTCATGGCAAGTATAATGCGGAAAAAGCCCAATGGCTGTCAGACAAGAGAATGAGCGCAAGAAAGCATTATACCGTCCTGACGGACGAGATGAAGGATTACGTTGACCGGAAGCTCACACAGGAGCAATGGTCTCCCGAGCAAATATCCGGAAGACGGCGTGCACTGGGTTTGCCGACCATCTCACACGAAACCATCTACAGGTATGTGTGGGAGGAGAAGCACAAATGGGGAAAGCCTCTGTATAAGCATCTGCGCCATAGGGGCAGGCGCTATAACAAGCGCGGCTCGTCCTATAAGTCTAGGGGGATACCTGGACGTGTCGGGATAGAACAAAGACCTGCGGTCGTTGATGAGAAAGGAAGGTTCGGAGATTTGGAGATCGACACCATTGTGGGGAAGAACAGACGGAACGTCATTATGACAATTAATGACAGGGAGTCTGGGTTCCTGATCATGAGAAAGCTTCCTTCAAAGGAGGCTGAGCCGCTGGCGGAGGCAGCCATCGCCGCACTTAAGCCGATAAGAAAAGAGTTACACACCATGACCGCAGATAATGGAACGGAGTTCGCCAAACACCAACAGATTGCCAAAGCACTGAAAATGGACATCTTCTTTACAAGACCATATCACTCCTGGGAGAGAGGTGCCAACGAAAACACTAACGGTCTGGTCAGGCAATACTTCCTTAAAGGGACTGATTTTACAATGATAACAGATAAAGACATCAGTATGGTACAGGACAAAATCAACAACAGGCCTAGAAAAAGATTGAATTACATAACGCCTGTCGAGTTCATCAGACAAAAATACGGAGAGAATAAAACAATTATAAAGTTGTTGCGTTATTAATTTGAATCCTGCTTGAAGATGCGCTCCACATTCTCGTTCGTCGACTGCGCCACGACTTCTTCACTGACGCCGTAACAATCGGCCAGCCGTTGCAACACATACGCAACGAAAGCACTCTCGTTCCGTTTGCCGCGCATGGGAACAGGAGCCATGTAGGGCGCGTCGGTTTCCAATACAATGCGGCTGAGAGGCACATGCTTTGGGAGTACTTCAGGCAGATGGCTCTTCTTGAATGTAAGCACTCCGCCGATGCCTAATGCAAAGTGTTCAAACTGCAACAACTCTGTCGCTTCGTGTTCGTTGCCTGTAAAACAATGAAACACCCCTCCCGGCAATTCGTTCTCATAGCGTCGCAGCAAGGCGACCATCTCGTTTTGCGCCTTGCGGCAGTGAATCATCAACGGCAGTCGCGTCTCTATGCTCCACACCACTTGTTCCTCAAAAGCTGCGAGCTGTTCCTTTTCGTACTCTCGGCTCCAATAGTAATCGAGTCCCACTTCGCCGATAGCAATCACATCGGCCCTTACATTACCCGAAGACGAGGATGTAGGATTGCAAGCGTCGACAGGGCACAGGACGTCCTTGATGCAGTTGAGAACTTCTTTCCAATCGCTTTTCACCTCTTCAGGATGCAGTCCGAGCATGGGTAGTGCAAAGCCATGATAGCGTGCACAGGTGTCGAGCACCGTCTTCGTCGATGGCAGGTCAATAGCAGGAACAAAGATGTGGCTGATGCCAACTTGTTGTGCTCGTGCCACCACCTCATCGCGGTCTTCCCGATACTCTTCGCCATCGAGGTGTGCGTGTGTGTCGATGAAGGTCATCATTTCTTGCGGTTCATCATGTCGTTCATGTAGTCGGTGAGTACTTGCTTGCGCTCATCGGCAACATTCAATGCAGCCAGTTGCTTGCGCGCCTCTTCAAAGTAGTATTCTATC
>JAGCXU010000167.1 GCA_017961145.1 Bacteroidaceae bacterium
GTAAGTAATTCCCTTTCTTTACTTGTACAGACTTGAAAGTCTTCACATAAATAAAGCATACTTTTCACCTCAGAGCAACTGCCTTTCGCAACATTCAGGAAATATATGAATCTGGCATCTGTACCTGACTCGAATCCTTCTGCAATGTTATTCATAATAGAAACTGACGCACGTTGTATTTGGTCACGGAATCCGTAATCACGACAAGATGACATCATATTATAAATATCATTGACAAAGATTCTGGCATCTTGCCAAATCCTCAAATTCTCGACTCCCCTCTCTGCCATTTTCTGTTGTCTGTAGTCAGTTGTCTGTTGTCTATTAAAGGAACTTCGTGTAATCCGAGCAAAGCAGGTGCAGGGGTGCTTCATCCTCTTCGATTTCAGGGAAGCGACCAACTGGATTGTAGAAGCGATTGTCCGAAGTGTCATCATTACATTGGCTGACTTCGCCCACCATGACTTTTCCTTTGCCTGGCTCGCCATAGAAACGATGATAGAGATATTGCTCCATGCAAATGCTTTGACCTGGATGGAGGATGACTTTTCCACCTGGCTCCATCGTGTGCTCTATGCCGTCTATGCGATAATGAACTGGCGTATCGGCAAACCCTTCGTCCTTATCGGCGTTATAAAGCTCGATGACGAGGTTTCCGCCACCTCGATTGATGATGTCTTCCATCTTCGACCAATGGAAGTGCATCGGTGTTTCCTGCAACTCGTCCACTATCATAATCTTCTCGGCATAAGGTTTCTTATCGACGCCATACTTGCCGTTTCGAATCGTGAACAAGAAGAGGCCGCAACTTTTGAAGTCGCCTGAGCCGAAGTCTGTAATGTCCCATCCGAGCATTCGCTCAACGATGTAATCCACTCTGTCGCGGTTTGCCTTCCAATCTGCAAGGCTCCATTCTGACCATTCGGGCAAGACAAACTGACGGGAAGCCAGGAATTCCTTTGCTTCACGGATGATTTGATTGATTTCGCTACGTTTCATGATACTTTCTTATTTTCTTAATTTCTTATTTTCTCATTGCTCTCAAATAGGAGGATATGCTCGCTCACGACCTCTCTCGAAGCGTCTATCATGACTTGTTTCAGGGGCACATATTCTTCGTCAGGCTTCTGTGAGAGGCGTTCTCTGATGCGCTTCATGATACCTCGCTGAATGGCGGTTGCGACATTAATCTTGCAAATGCCGTTATGAATGCAGGCTTTGAAGTCCTCTATGCTCGTTCCGCTTCCTCCATGAAGCACGAGTGGTAGGCGATTTGCCTCGTGAATCTCGATAAGTCGCTGAATTTTAAGCTGTGGCGTATGCACATAATGTCCGTGAAGATTGCCGATTGCAACGGCTAAAGCATCAATTCCAGTGGATTCGACGAAACGCTTCGACTCCTCGACATCCGTGAAAACATCGGCCGTATCAACTCCCGAATTGCCTACTTTGCCGAGTTCCGCTTCCACATCCACACCTGCGGCTTTGGCAATTCGCGTCACTTCGCTCGTAATCCTGACGTTCTCGTCGAAGGGAAGGGCCGCTCCATCGAACATGACGGAGGTAAAGCCGAGACGAATCGCTCTGACGCAAGTCTCGAGGCTTTGGCCGTGATCGAGGTGAACGCAAACTGGCACGGAAGTTCTCTTGGCTGCCTCAAGGTAGAGCGGAGCCATCATTTCCATCGGAGCCTCAGGAAACTGAACCTCAGCAAGTTGCAGGATAATTGGTGAACGAAGAGTTTCTGCAGCCTCGATGGCTCCCATCACATTCTCGAGGCTAAGGCAGTTGAAAGCGCCAACTGCATAATGGCGTTCGTTAGCGTCCTTCAGTATCTCACTTAGGGTTACAAGCATAGTCGTCAGTCTTTATTTCGTTAGTTTTCGGCCTTAAAGTTACGATTTTTTATTTAAACTTCGTCTGAAAAATGCAAAAACTTTTCGAAGAGAAAAAACATCGGCAGTGAAGTTGCAAAACGTCACGTTAGTAAATCGCAAACGTAACACTATACGATTGCAATCATAACACTATACAAATGCAAACGTAAAACGTCAAGTTTGACGACTAAGCACACATAGTTTGCAAAAGAACCATAAAAAGAGAATCGAAATTTGGTGTTTCGCGCGGTTCTTCGTAACTTTGCAGAAATTATCAACAAACTAAATCAATGAAATCGACTTATCTCTGCCTGCTCCTTGCAGCATCTTTGACGGTGGGAACACCCGCTCTGGCTCGTGAGAAACAAAACAAGCCTAAGACTGAACAAACGAAGAATAGCAAAAAGAAACTCTTCGGAAAAAAGAAAAAGAACAACCAGCCTGCCCCCAAGGACTCTGCAAAAGTGGAGAAGCCAAGCATCGACCGCAAAGGCCTCTTCAATGTGACGAAAGTGAAGAACGAGTGGTTCTTCGAGATTCCCGACAGCCTGATTGGCAGAGAATTCCTGACCACGGTCCGATATACCTCAACCCCTGCAGGCATCGGAAAGTTCGGAGGCGAGCAGGTTAACCAGCAAACTGTCTATTTCCAGGTGGCTCCAGACGATCAGATACTGCTTCGTTCGCGTCTTTTCGTCAATGTTGCCGACACGACTCAGAACATCAACCGGGCCATCACAATCAGCAACGAGAACCCCATCATCGGGGCTTTCAAGGTGGAAAGCCACAAGAACAAACTCTATAAGATTAAGGTAAACCAAATCTTCAACGGGGATAATCCAGCTCTGGGACTGCCCAAATCGGTCAAGGACGGCTTCTCTCTGCAAGGACTCGTAGGCGAGATGAGCTACATCGAGGACATCAAGTCGTTCCCCATGAACACGGAAGTTCGAATGGTTAAGACTTATAACGGAGGCGGAACAAGTCGTATAGCTGCAACAAGCAGGACTGGCAAAGCCACTTTCGGCCTGAATGTCAGCTTCGTCCTGCTTCCTGAAAAGCCTATGATGAAGCGCTACTACGACCCGCGAGTCGGCTATTTCACAGACAGTTACACAAGCTACTCCGACGACCAGCAAAGGGTTGAAGGCAAGACCTTCGTGACACGTTGGCGTCTGGAACCCAAGCCGGAAGATGTCGAAAAGATGAAGAGAGGCGAACTCGTAGAGCCTATCAAGCCGATTGTCTATTACATCGACCCCGCTACGCCCAAGCAATGGAGGAAATATCTCATTATGGGTGTGAACGATTGGCAGGTCGCATTCGAGAAGGCAGGCTTCAAGAACGCTATCCGTGCTGAGGAATGGCCTGAGAATGACTCAACCATGAGCATGGAAGACGCGCGCTACAGTTGCATCCGTTACCTTGCAAGTCCCATCGAGAACGCTTATGGTCCAAATGTTCACGACCCCCGAAGCGGCGAGATTCTCGAGAGTCACATCTGCTGGTACCACAATGTGATGAGCCTCGTACACAACTGGTATATGGTACAATGCAGCACTATCGACGAAGCGGCTCAGAAGATGAACTACGACGAGGAACTGATGGGCCAGCTCATTCGCTTTGTCTCGAGCCACGAAGTGGGTCATACGCTTGGTCTCCGCCACAACTTCGGAAGCAGTTCCACCGTTCCTGTCGACTCTCTGAGAGATAAGGCTTGGGTAGAAGCACACGGCCACACGCCCTCGATCATGGACTATGCTCGCTTCAATTATGTGGCTCAACCTGAGGACGGGATTGACCGCATCGGCATCTTCCCCCGCATAAACGACTACGACAAATGGGCCATCCAATGGGGTTACACACCTATGCTCGATGCAAAAGACGAGAATGAAGACCACAAGATGCTCGAACCTATGACCATCAAGGCACAGGAAAACAAGCGACTTTGGTGGGGAGATGGAGAGAGCGAGCACAGAGATCCTCGTCGCCAGACTGAAGACCTCGGCAACGATCCCGTTAAGGCAAGCTACTATGGCATCTTGAACTTGAAGCGCGAGATTAAGGCTTTGCCCGAATGGACTGTGGATAACGACAAAGACCTCTACTGGAACGACATCAGTGTAATGTACGGGCACATACGCACACAATTCCTCCGTTATATGGGACATGTGGTTCGCAACATCGGTGGCTATCAGATAAACTTCCAACCTAAAGGTTCAGGCAAAGACGTA
>JAGCXU010000168.1 GCA_017961145.1 Bacteroidaceae bacterium
ATACCGCTCTGGATGGGAGCGTAGTCGTTCAGAGCCTTCGTCATGGGAGCGAGGCAGTTTGTGGTGCAGCTGGCTGCGCTGATGACTGTATCTTCCTTCTTGAGGGTTTTGTGGTTCACGTTGTAGACGATGGTGGGGAGGTCGTTGCCTGCGGGAGCAGAGATGACAACCTTCATGGCACCAGCCTGGATGTGAGCAGAAGCCTTCTCCTTGCTTGTGTAGAAACCTGTGCACTCCAGAACTACGTCAACACCAATCTGACCCCAAGGCAGCTCAGCAGCGTTGGGAACAGCATAGATGGTAATCTCCTTACCATCGACGATGATAGAGTTATCTGTAGCCTCTACAGTGTGCTTGTTCTCACCGAACTTGCCACAGAAACCGCCCTGAGCGGTGTCGTACTTGAGGAGGTGAGCCAGCATCTTGGGGCTGGTCAGGTCGTTGATAGCGACTACTTCATAACCTTCAGCCTCGAACATCTGACGGAAAGCGAGGCGACCGATACGGCCGAAACCGTTAATTGCAACTTTTACGTTTGCCATTTTGTTTTTGTGTTAATTAAAAGGGTTTATAATAAAAATGTTTGTTATTTCAACTATGAACTATGAACTGCTTTCACCCGCAATTGCAGTAATGTGCCGACTTACAAGCCGCTACAATTAGTGCCAAAAGCAGGCAAATTGATACAAAAATGACCTTTTTCTTCACTTTTTCTTCTTTTCGCGCTGCAAAATTACAAAAATCTTTTTAAATTCGCACTCGATAACCTATAAAAATTGTCTAATAGTATCAAATTGCTAAATCAAAATTCCAATTTATAAACTTTTAAATCTATTCTACTATGTCATTTATTCAAGATTTCAAAGCGTTCGCGCTTAAAGGTAATGTGATGGATATGGCTGTCGGTGTCATCATCGGCGGAGCATTCGGCAAGATTGTCAGCAGTTTGGTGGACGATGTTCTGATGCCTCTCGTAGGTATGGCAACGGGCAACGTGGACTTTGCAAACCTGGCTTACCAGATTGGCGAAGGCGAAGGTGCAGCTGTCCTCAAGTACGGTCAGTTCATCCAGAATGTGGTGGACTTTCTCATTATCGCTCTCTGTATCTTCTTCATGGTAAAGGGTATTGCTGCTCTGAACCGCAAGAAGGAAGAAGAGCCCGCTCCTGCTCCAGCAGAACCAAGTGCTGAGGAGAAACTCCTGACTGAGATTCGCGACTTGCTGAAGAAGTAAACAACAAACAAAGATTCAACCCTCAAACCTCCCCTCGTTTGTGGGGGGAGGCTTTCTTTTCTCTCCCTTACATGGTAAAAAGATTAGTTTTGCTCCTGCTCCTTGCTTCGGCTTCTATGGGAACCTATGCCCAATCGACAGCCATCAAGACTCTCTATCGGAAGGTGACAAACACGCACAAGGACACTTTCGAAACGAAAGCCGACTCCATGACCAACGCCTTCATCGAGTCCTTCATGATAAAGAATAAGGGGTATTTCAACGTCAGCTATAATCATTACGCCTTTAACGCCTATTGGACGCAGGCACACGCCATAGATGTCGTCATCTACAACTTCGAGCGTCACAAAAGTATCGACTACTCGCTTGCCAACAAGTACAGGGGTTACATGACTTCCTGGTACAACAACAAAGCCAACAACTATGCTGGCGCAAGCACTTCGGACGGCACCTATCGCATGTTCGAAAACCCCTTTACCGACGACATGTGCTGGATCACGCTCACACTCATGCACATGGGCGAAGCGACAGGCACGACCAAGTACTTCACAGCCGCTAAGAATGTCTTCGACCAGTACATCATCAAGCGCGCCAAAGAAGACGAGGGAACTGGAGGATTGTGGCTGCCCTGGAACACAGATGCAGGCAGCGGGCCGAATGCATGCACGCAGTCGCCCGCCACACTCATAGCCGCAAAACTCTATCAGAAATACGGCACAGCAAAATATCTGGAGTATGCTAAGAAACTCTACGCCTATACTTCTAAGAAAATTGTCTTTTCCGACGGACGTGTCGAGGATCCTCCCTTGACCTATACGCAAGGCACATTCGGCGAGGCTTGCCGCATTCTCTATCACGTCACAGACGAATCGACCACGATGAAGAACAAGTACAAATCGCTGGCCTATACATATATTAATTATGCCTTCACAAGCGGACGATGCACTAACACGCAAGGCTACCTGCGCGATGAAGGGTCGAGTGGCGACCAAAGTATCTTCAAGGCCATACTCATCCCCTATGCCGTCAACTTCGTTCTGGATGAAGACATGACGCAAAGCAACCGCACAACTGTCTTCGACAACATCCTGAAGAACACGAAGGTGATGTGGAAGAACCTCGACCTTTCCCGCTATCCGCTCGTCTTCTGCAACTACAGCTGGAGTTCTCCTTATACAGGTGAAGACAATGACGCTTCGATGGGAGCCATGTGTAGCGGAACCTCTCTGATGGAGAACACGGCCCGAATGTGTCGCGCCATTGTTGACCGCTACAATCTCGGCACTCTCTTGACGGAATGCAACAAGCTTGTCATCTATCCCGAATATGAGGACGAAGCCGTCTATGTCGCTTTCAACAAAGCCAAACAGGCTGCAGCTGACATCATGGCAAGTCCCAACGACTACATGACTCACGAGTTCCGCAAAGCAATAGATAACCTCGAAGCAGCCTACCAGGCCGTCCTTGCTTCCAAGTTGGAAGACCTCGCCATAATAGACGACATGCTGCTCGACATCGAAGAAGAGAAGACTTACCCGCACATTACATATACGCGCACCTACAACGGAAAATGGGAACCACTATATGTCCCCTTCGCCATGAAGTATGAGGACTGGGCAGAGGAGTACGACGTAGCCGACATATTCGATTTCCATCAGGACGATACCGACAACGACAGTATCATAGACGAGATGACACTGGAGGTGATGGTGCTGAAGGACAGTGTCGCTATATTGCCAAACAGACCATACCTTATCCGCGCAAAATCGCCGGGAGAAAAGACACTAATCCTGTCGGACGCTTCAGTTGTCCCCACCAGCGAGAACAGTTTCAACTACAACTTCTTGGATTACACTTACACCTTTTACTGTGACTACGGAATGCCGACTATCGCACAAACTTACACCATTCAGGATGGAGAATTAGTGTATTCCGAGGAGGAGATTGCACTCCCGCCCCAGCGATGGTGTATGTCTTTCTATGCCAACGATTCAACTGTTTCTGCCCCCCTGCCTGCCAGAATCCGCATCCTTACAACCGAGGACTACGCCAATGGTCTCCTCAGTCCGGCTTCATCCATTAAGAGTAATGAATCCATCTACGATTTGAGTGGACGGAAAGTCGCAAATGTCAAGTATCTGCCTCGCGGGATATATATAATAGGTGGACGCAAAGTCCTGGTAAAGTGAACAAAAAGCGACTTCAGCGAAAAAAGTTCTGCGTTTGTTTGGCAGAATGAAATAAAAGCTGTACCTTTGCAGCGCAAAACAGAGGTTTGGTGCCTTGGATGAGTGGCTTAGTCACCGGTCTGCAAAACCGTGCACGGCGGTTCGAATCCGCCAGGCACCTCGAAAGAAAAGAAGAATCCCGTAACGGTTTACCGCTGCGGGATTTTCACAAAAAAGACTTGTTTATTATGAAGAAGAACCTCGAAACCATCTGCATTCACGGCGGATGGAAGCCTAAGAAGGGCGAACCTCAACAACTTCCCATATATCAGAGCACGACTTTCCGCTATGAGACAAGCGACCAGATGGCCCGTCTCTTCGACCTCAAGGACAGCGGTTACTTCTATACCCGCCTGGCGAACCCCACGAATGATGCCGTCGCTCAGAAGATTGCCGCCCTCGAAGGAGGCGTCGGAGCAGTTCTGACCAGTAGCGGACAAGCCGCCAACTTCTATGCCATCTTCAATATCTGCCAGGCAGGCGACCATTTCATCACAGCCAACACCATTTACGGGGGCACTTTCAACCTCTTTGGCGTGACCTTGAAGAAGCTTGGCATAGAATGCACCTTTGTTGATCCTGATTGGGACGACGAGCGAATCGAAGCAGCTTTCCGTCCGAACACAAAGTGTTTCTTTGGCGAGACCATCTCCAATCCAGGCTGTAATGTGTTCGATATAGAGCGTTTCGCAAAGATGGCTCACAAGCATGGAGTACCCCTCATCGTGGACAACACCTTTGCCACACCCATCAACTGCCGGCCTTTCGAATGGGGTTGCGACATCGTGACACACTCTACCACAAAATATATGGACGGTCATGCCACTCAGGTGGGCGGAGTGGTTGTCGATAGTGGCAACTTCGACTGGGACAAGTATGCAGAGAAGTTCCCCTGTCTTTGCACGCCCGACGAGTCCTATCACGGCTTGACCTACACAAAAGCTTTTGGCAAGATGGCCTACACAACCAAGCTTGTCGCTCAGTTGATGCGCGATTTGGGAAGCATCCCATCACCCCAAAACTCCTTCCTTCTCAACCTTGGATTGGAAACCCTTCACCTTCGCATGCCTCGCCATTGCGAGAATGCGCAGAAAGTTGCCGAGTGGCTAGAGAAGAATCCGAAGGTTGGTTGGGTGAATTATGCAGGTCTGCCTTCTAACAAATACTATGCTTTAGCCCAGAAATACCTGCCTAACGGGACTTGCGGCGTGATTGCTTTCGGTTTGAAAGGCACGAAGGAGGAGGCGATTCGCTTCATGGACAATCTCGACTTCATCAGTATTGTCACCCATGTAGCTGATGCCAGAACCTGTGTCCTGCACCCTGCAAGCCATACCCACAGACAGCTTAGCGACGAACAACTCAGGGAAGCAGGTATTGCTCCCGACTTGGTTCGACTGAGTGTAGGCATAGAAAACGTCGAAGATATCATAGCCGACCTCGAACAGGCAATGGCGAAAATGTGAAAAAACGCCATAAAAGCCTCCCCGAAAACAGGGAGGTTTTTTTTATTAAGTTAATTAGTCTTAATTGTTTTTGCCATTTGCAGAAGATTATATACCTTTGTCAAATCAAACGAGCAAAAAAGGTAATGAACAAGTTCTACTGTCTGCTTTTGTCGACTTTGTTGGCATTAATATCTTGCAAGAGCCAGTACATGGTAAGAGGTTCCTCGAATATGGACGAACTGGAAGGCAAGGTATTGACGCTCAAGGTCTATGTGGATGGTGAGATGAAAAGCATAGACTCGACGAGAGTGGTGCATGGAAGGTTCGACTTTGGTGGCAGTATGGATTCCACAATGCTGGCAAATGTCTTCCTCGGAGACTTGAGCGTAATGCCTATCGTGCTCGAAGAAGGCGAGGTAAGGCTTAGTATCGGAGAGACACAACAGACCGCAACAGGCACTCCTCTCAACGATACTCTTTCGGGCTTCATCCAAAGAAAGACACAACTCGATGCCCGCATGGCAGAGTTGCCTCATCTCGAGTCGCGAATGATTATGGATGGAGCGGACTACGAGGACATGATTTACGAGCTCAACAGGCAGTCGAAACTGTTGGCAGACGAGAATGACCAGCTCATTACCCGTTTCATACGCGCGAATTATAATAATGTATTAGGGCCTGGCATCTTCATGATACTGACAAGCAGCCTGCCCTATCCTGTCCTCACTCCACAGCTCGAGGAAATCATTACGAACGCTCCACCTTATTTCTTGGGACATCCTTATGTCAAAGAGTACATCAAGAAAGCCAAAGAGTATCAAGAGGAAATGAAGGGTTACTGATGCCATGAAGATTCTTTACAGACTTTACCAACTCCTCATTGCCCTGCCAATCATCATCCTGACGACAGCTCTGACGGCTATTGTCACCATTGTCGGCTGCACTTTCGGCAAGGCTCGTACTTGGGGATACTATCCTGCAATGGTCTGGAGCAGGTTGATGTGCTGGGTGATGCTCTTGCCAGTCGAGGTGGAAGGACATGAGTTGTTGGACAAGAAACAATCCTACGTCTTCGTCGCCAACCACCAAGGTTCCTACGACATCTTCCTCATCTACGGCTTTTTGGGACGCAGTTTCCGCTGGATGATGAAGAAGAGTCTGCGGAATATCCCGCTTGTGGGAAAGGCTTGCGAAAGTGCCGGCCACATCTTTGTCGACAAGAGTGGGCCGAAAGCCATACACAAAACCTACGAGCAAGGACGGAAAGTCCTGCAGAATGGCGTTTCGCTGGTGGTCTTTCCTGAGGGAGCGAGAACCTTTACAGGGCACATGGCCAAGTTCCGCAGAGGTGCTTTCGGACTGGCCGACGAACTCCAATTGCCCGTCGTTCCTGTGACGATTGATGGCAGTTTCGACGTTCTTCCTCGTCAGAAAGGCGTTAATTTCGTCAGTTGGCACAGGCTTCGTCTCGTCATTCATGCTCCTATCAAACCTTCTGGAAGAGGTCCTGAAGACATTCAGAGAACGCTTGAACAAAGCTACGAAACCATTATGCGCGACCTCCCAGCACAGTATCAGGGCTTTGTTGAAAACCCAGACCAGTAAGAGCTTCACGTCACCTCTCCAAACGTGGCACGTTACGATTGCAATCATAACACTTTACGTTTGCATTTTAACAACGTTACGTTTGCGATTTAACCACGTTAAGTTTGAACATTCTCCAAGCCAAATGTTTGGCAGTATCAGAAATTATTCGTAACTTTGGCGCGATAAAACGGCCAGAACGACTATGACGCTGAAAGATACCTCCTTTGTTGACTTGATGCTCAACCGCGTTTACAACGTGCTTCTCATCGCCAATCCCTACGATGCTTTCATGCTGGAAGACGACGGACGAGTGGATGAGAAAATCTTCTCGGAATATGCCAAACTGGGACTTCGCTTCCCACCTCGTTTCATTCAAGTGCATAGCAAGGAAGAGGCAGAACAGACAATGGCCGAAGGCAACATCAACCTCGTCATCGTCATGCCTGCTGCCGAAGACAACTCGGTGTTCGATATTGCACGAGACATCAAGCAACACTACCCAACGACTCCTATCGTCGTACTGACTCCTTTCAGTCACGGCATCACGAAACGCATGCAAAACGAGGACTTGAGCGTCTTCGAGTATGTCTTCTGCTGGCTGGGAAATACGGAGCTTTTGCTCTCCATCATCAAGCTCATGGAAGACCGCATGAACTTGGAACACGACATTCGTTCGGCAGGAGTGCAGATGCTTCTGGTCGTCGAGGACAGCATCCGCTTCTACTCAAGCATTCTGCCCACGCTCTATAAGTTCGTCTTGCAACAGAGTTTGGAGTTCGCCACCGAAGCCCTCAACACGAGCCTCGAGATGCTGCGAATGCGTGGCCGACCAAAGATTGTGCTGGCACGCAACTACGAAGAAGCGTGGCTGCTCTACAATCGCTTTGCCGACAACACTCTTGGCGTTATCAGCGATTGCCGATTCCCCATGACTCCTGGAGGAAAGAAGGACGAAGAGGCTGGTTTCAAACTACTTAGCGCCATCCGAGCTCGCGACCCGTATGTGCCCCTCATCCTCGATTCGAGCGAGACAGATAATGCGAAACTCGCCAAAGAATGTCACGCAAGTTTCATCGACAAGAACTCGAAGAAGATTGACGTGGACCTTCGCGACCACCTTCGCGACTACTTTGGCTTTGGCGACTTCATCTTCAGAGACCCAGACACGATGGAGGAAGTGGCGCGACTTCACAACCTGAAGGACCTGCAGAACAACATCATGACGCTTCCCACGCGAAGCCTCCTCTATCACATCTCCCACAATAATGTGAGTCGTTGGCTCGCCTCTCGTGCCCTCTTCCCCATCTCGGAGTTCCTGAAAGGCATTACGTGGGAGAGCCTGCAGGACGTCGATGCACATCGTGCCATTATTCTCGATGCCATCGTTGCCTATCGAAGGATGAAAAACCAGGGTGTCGTGGCTGTCTTCCAAAGAGAGCGTTTCGACCAATACAGCAACTTTGCACGCATAGGAGAAGGCAGTTTGGGAGGTAAAGGACGCGGCCTTGCCTTCATCGACCACTTGCTTGGACGCCACACAGACCTCAACGAGAAAGAAGGTGTGACTGTCTGCATCCCCAAAACCGTCGTGCTCTGTACCGATATCTTCGACGAGTTCATGGACACCAACGACCTTTATCAGTTGGCA
>JAGCXU010000169.1 GCA_017961145.1 Bacteroidaceae bacterium
ACAAGTCAGCAACTTGACCTAAACAACGTCACGCTTCTTGGCAATCTGATCAGCAAATTCAGAAAGAAGGGCGACCATGAAGAGGCAGACTACTTGCAAAAGACACTTACCAAGTGTATCGAGAGATGCCCGTTATTGGAGCATCTGGAGGCAAAAGAAGCAATCGTGAAGAAGTTCAAGGAAGAGATATCAGAATGAGGATGCCGCTGTTTTCAAAACCCTTAGCCTCGCTCACAGACGATGAGTTGATGCAAAAGGTGAGCATCAAGGACGATGATAGAGCTTTCGGCGAGCTCTATCGTCGCCATGCTCGCAGGCTGATGGGCTTCTTCTTCAGGCAGATGAATGGCGATGAAGCCTTGTCTGCCGATTTGACTCAGGATGCTTTTATGCGTGTGTGGACGGCTCGCCAAAAGTTTACTGGCAGGAATTTCCATACGTGGATGCTCACAATCAGCTATAATCTTCTGAAGAACCACTATCGGCAAGACGAACATCGAAAAGAATATGAATCGTTCGCCAGACAAAGCGAGGAAGAGATTGAGGGCAATGATGTCGTCAGCCGAATGGATAGTGATGACTTCGACAGGGCTTTAATCCAAGAGTTGGAGATGTTGTCGCCTGAGAGTCGACTGCTGTTCTCTTTCCGTTTCGAGGAAGAGTTGACGGTTCCTGAGATTGCCATCTTGATGTCTCTTCCTGAGGGTACAGTCAAATCGCGACTTTATAAATTAACACAAACGCTCAAGCAAAAACTCAATCGATATGACCACATTTGATGATAAACTCCATGCATCGGCTCAACGCATTCGAGCCAAAGAGGACCGCCAGATGCATGTCCCACAGAATCCACTAAAGCAACATCGAACCTATTGGGGTTGGGTGGCAACACCAGCAGCTGCCGTTGCAGGTCTCGTCTTCGGCCTGTCTGTTCCGATGTTTCTGGATAAAGAGCCTGATATCAAGTATGTTCATGATACGGACACAGTTCAGATTGTCCATCCAGTTCATGATACCTTGTATCTCACGCAAATCGTCGAGAGGGAAAAGTACATTGTCCGACAGACGCCAGAAACTGTTCCGGCAGAGTCTGCTCCTGTACAAGAAACGGCCGAACCTGCTTGTACTTCCGTCGATTGTGATGGGATAAACTATTCTATCCTGGCCTTGAATTGAAAACGTCGCACGTTACGTTGTCAATCGTCGCACGTTACGTTTGCCATCGTGGCACGTTATGATTGCCATCGTGGCACGTTACGTTTTCGATCGTCGCGTGTGACGTTTTGAGAACACTACTGCAGAATTACTTCAGATAGTCTTCGAAGTATTGCGTGATGCGCTCGTGGAGGTGGACACTCTTATGCCCTGCCATGTTGTGGCCCTCGCCTGGATAGACGAAGAAATCGGGCTGCGTGCCGGCTTCAGCACAGGCGTTGAGGAACTGCAGGCTGTGCTGGGGAACGCACGTGGGGTCGTTCATGCCGATGATTATCTGCAGTTTCCCCTTCAGGTTCTTAGCTTTGTTGATGCAACTGGTCAGTTCGTAGCCCTCGGGGTTCTGCTGAGGTGTGTCCATGTAACGTTCGCCGTACATCACTTCGTACCACTTCCAGTCGATGACAGGACCGCCTGCCACGCCCACTTTGAACGCGTCGGGATAGGTCGTCATGAGTGAAGTCGTCATGAATCCGCCGTAGCTCCAGCCATGTACGCCAAGCCTGTCGGCATCCACATAAGGCAGCGTCTTCAGGAATTCCACGCCCTTCATCTGGTCTTTCATCTCCTCCTGACCCAGACGACGGAAGGTAACTTGCTCGAAATCCCTGCCTCGGTCCTCGCTTCCTCTGTTGTCGAGGATGTAGAGGATGTAGCCTTTCTGTGCCATATACGTTTCCCAGTTGCGTGAACCCCAATGCCACGAGGCCTCGACATTATGGGCGTGTGGCCCACCATAAACGTAGACGACGGTCGGATACTTTTTGTTCGGGTCGAAGTCCATCGGCTTTACCATGCGCCAATAGAGTGTCGTCTCGCCATCCGCAGCAAGGATTGTGCCTTGCTCAAATATGGGTTGATACCAACCTTCCCACGGGTCGCTTGCCGTCCGAAGCAGGCTCTGCTTGCCAGTCTTCGTGTCGGTCACGGCACAGGCACGCGGCACATCGGGTTCTTGCCAAGTGTCGATGAGGTAACGCCCATCGGCAGAGAGTTGTGCGGAATGGCATCCGCGACCATTATCAAGCAATGTGCGTTTCTTTGACTTCAGGTCGAGACGGTAGATATTACGTTGCAAGTCGCCTGCTTCCTTAGTGATGATGATGACACTCTTCGTGGCTGGACAGAAGCCGACGAGCTCCTTCACGACCCACTTTCCGCTGGTAAGTTGCCCAAGTTCGCGTCCCTCGATGTCCATCAGATACAGGTGTTTGAAGCCGTCCTTCCAGCTCCAATAGATAAACTTGCTGTTGTCCCAAGGCAAGAAGGTAATGGGGTGAAGGGGCTCGACGTACTTGTCGGAGCTTTCCTCGCGCAGGGTGCGGAGTTTGCGACCTGTGGAGGCATCGTAGGCGTCGAGTGTCGTGTGGTTCTGGTCGCGGTTGAGTTCGTAGAGATAGAGTGTCTTGCCGTCTGGCGCCCAGGCAATGTTGGTGAAGTACCTGTCAGTAGGATCGCCCAAGTCAAGATAGATAGTTTGTCCAGTCTGCAACGAGAAGATGCCGATTGTGACCTTGTGAGAGGTCATGCCAGCCATAGGATATTTGTCAGGAGCGAGTGTCGCCTCGCGTTCGAAGGTGTTGACCTGCGGGTAATCTGCCACCATGCTTTGGTCCATACGATAGAACGCGAGTTGCTGTCCGTCGGGGCTCCAGAAGGTTCCCTTATAGATGCCGAACTCGTCGCGATGTACGCTTTGACCATACACAATCTCGCGTGAGCCGTCGCTCGACAGTTGATGTTCTTTCCCGTCGGCTGTTGCGACGAACAGATTATTGTCGCGAAGGAATGCGACAGCACCAGATGCCTTGCAGAATTCCAGTTCTCCTTCGTGACGCGAACGCTTTTGTGTATCGAGGTCAACTGTTTCGCCTTCGATGACTTTTCCCGTCTTGGGGTCGATGACGGCAGGCTTCGACCTGTCGGCAGCATCGATGAGTCGGTCGCCATCCCATCGCAACTGCCATCGTTCGGGGTAGAATTTCGAGGCATTTTTCCCGCCGAAGTTGAGTTCTTCGAGTGTGAAGAGCTTTTGGGCGAAGAGTGAACCGGTTGTTGTAAGCATGAGGAGCGTGAGCAGTAGGTATTTAGTCTTCATCATCGTAACGTTTCTTTCCATATTTCTTATTGCCTTTATTCTTGTCAAAAGGCTTGCGGTCTGAGCGGAAATCCTTGCGTGCGTCGCCTCGGAAGTCCTTTCGCTCGCCCCTGGACTCCTTGCGGAAGTCGCCTTTCTTGCTGTCTCTGCGATAATCTTCCCTGTCCTTCTTTCGGGTGAAGCGCTCGCGAGGATCATCCTCTAAGCGTTCCTTGAAGTCACGATGTTGCTTGAATCGTTTGCGATCCGCCATCATGCGTCGCTCCTGAGCCGTCTTGATGTCGCCTCCTCCAGCACGCATGTCGTTGAACTTTCCGCTGAACATCTGGTACTTACGGAGTTCGCATTCGAGGCTTCCGTTGTAGAGCGGAGTGCGGAGCGACGGCTTAAGTCCTATCTGGTCGAAGCATTCCTCGCGATAGCTGAGCACCCAAGCGTCGTTGCCTGTAAAGTCGTGCTTGAACTTCGTGCCTATCATCTTGTAGAGCCCAAGCAGGTCCGGCGCCGAGATGCGCTCGCCGTAGGGGGGATTGGTGATGATGATGGCCTTCTCTTTGGGCTGTTTGAAGTCCGCAAAATCCTGTTGTTGGATGCTGATTTCTTTGCTCAAGCCAGCCGCCTTGACGTTTGTCGTGGCGATGGCAACGGCATTGTGATTGATGTCGTAGCCGTAGATGTGATGCTCGAAGTCGTGCTCCTTTGACTCATCCTCATAGATACTGTCGAAGAGTTCCTGGTCGAAGTCGGGCCACTTTTCGAAGGCATATTCCTTACGATACACGCCAGGAGCGATGCCGCGGGCAATCAAAGCAGCTTCGATAGGAATGGTTCCGCTGCCACACATCGGGTCGATGAGGTCGCATTCGCCCTTCCACCCCGTCAGCATGATAATGCCTGCTGCGAGGACTTCATTCAGTGGAGCCTCTACCGTCTCCTGCCTATATCCACGACGATGCAGGCTTTCTCCGCTGGTGTCGAGCGAGAGAGTGCAGTCGTACTCTGCAATGTGGATGTGGAGCTGCAGGTCAGGGTTGGTGACGCGGATGTTCGGACGTCCTCCCGTACGCTCCCGCATTTGGTCGACAATAGCGTCTTTCACCTTGTAGGCCACAAACTTAGAGTGCCGGAACTCTTGGCTGAAGACCACACTATCCACGGCAAAAGTCGTCTCGTTGGTCAGGTAGTTGGTCCAATCGATTTGTTGCACGGCCTCGTACACCTCGTCGGCTGAGGTGGCGCGGAAGTGTTTGATGGGCATGAGGATACGGATAGCCGTGCGAAGCTGGAAGTTCGCGCGATAGAGAAGTTCTTTGTTTCCTGTGAACGACACCATTCGTCGTCCTATCTGTATGTTGTTTGCGCCAAGGTCGATAAGCTCCGTCGCCAGCACAGTTTCAAGGCCTTGGAAGGTCTTGGCTATCATTTCGAACTCTTCTCCGGCATTGCTTGCAGGAGTTTTCCACTTGGGATTTTGCATGAATAATATGGTGTGTTAACTATGAACTCTTAACTATGAACTCTAAACTCCTACAGGCATCCCCAGTCCTCGGGCCTTATCAGTTGGCTTTTTCGCTTTTTTGCCTGAACGAGTTGCTCGCCTGGCTGAGTGCTTTCCGTTACCCAAAGGTTGCCACCTATCACGGTTCCTTTGGCCAGGGTGATGCGTCCGAGGACCGTCGCGTTACTGTAAACGATGACATTATCCTCGAGTATCGGATGACGGGCAATGCCCTTGACGGGATTCCCATTGTCGTCCAGTGTGAAACTCTTTGCGCCAAGCGTAACACCCTGATACAGTTTGACATAGTTGCCGATGATGCAAGTCGCTCCGATGACAACGCCAGTTCCGTGATCGATGGTAAAGTGATGGCCAATCTGAGCACCTGGATGAATGTCAATACCTGTTTCGCTGTGGGCCATTTCGGTAATGATGCGAGGAATCAGAGGCACGCCAAGGAGCAGGAGTTCATGGGCGATTCGGTAGCAGGTGAGTGCCTTGATGACGGGATAGCAACTGATAATCTCACCATACGAATCGGCAGCTGGGTCGCCGTTGTAGGCTGCTTCGACATCGGTGGCCAGTATCTGGCGCAGTTCTGGCAGCCAAGCGATGAATTCGCCGGTTATCGTCTGTGCCTTTTCAGTGAGCTCGCATGTATCAATCGGCTCAGTCCTTTGGAAACAAAGGCCTGCCAACACTTGCTGGGTGAGCAGGTGACTGAGGCGATCCAGGCTGACACCGATGTGATAGGGGAGTGTTTCACGACTGAGAAGCGACTTGCCGTAGAAGCCAGGGAAAATGATGGCACGGCAAAGGTCGATGATTTCAGCCAGTGCAGGGGCTGATGGAAGTGGGTCGCCCTCGCTGACTTCGCGGAAAAGGCCGTGCAGCGATTCGGGCTCCGAGAGCTGGCTGACGGTCTGCTTCAGCAGCTCATTGAGTTCGTTTGGACTCATGGCGTGGAGTGCTTTACAATAATTATTGGTGCAAAGGTACGAAATAAAATTAAGAATTAAGACTTAAGAGTTAAGAATTATTATGTAGAGAGGGAAATTTCGCTCCACCATGAATAATCCATCACAGCAAGCGGCAAAAGCCGATGCTGCACTCAAAGCATGCCGACACGCCGTGCTTCGTAGCTCGATTTGGCACGCCAACTTCATTGCACGTTCGCGTACATGCAATTGCATCATCGCGTACGTGCAATTGCACAAAGGCGTACGTGCAATGAATGCAACAGCCTGTGTAGGGCTGAGGCCTGTGCTGTCTGAGCTGAAGAAATAGGGTGGGGAGGCTGGCTCTACTTGAGGAACTTGCGCCCCTGGCTGATGTAGATGCCTTTTCTCAATTGTCCATTGACCATTGTCCATTGTCCATTTTTAACAGGACGGCCTGCCAAATCGTAGATGGCATCACTCCCCTGGCTGCAAGTCTGCTTGGGAGAAGTGACGGCGGTGGGGTCTTCGTCGTCCAACAAACCGAGTTCCGTAAGCTTCCCAAACATGCGTTCAGCAGCATCGACACAGCCTGTGGCATCGAAATGGAGGTTGTCCGAGCCCAGTTTACAGTTGCTCATGTCTACTACGTGGAAGTTCTCGTCTTCCGCTGCAAGCTGAAGCACAGCCTGCTCCACCACAGCGTTGTACTGCGTACTGTTGCGGTTTACTGTGCCTGAGATGAAGGGAAGAGTGGCATATCGTTCGTCGCCCGTCTTGCTGACGAGATAGGAACGCAGGTAAGCGACAAGTTGTTGAAGGTTATCATGATAGGCAACTGGCTGCGTACGGTCAGATTCTCCCTGATGCCACATGATGCACATAATCTGATATCCCTCGTCAAGTTGCGAAAGTACGTTGTCTATGCAAAGCCCGATATTGTCCGTAAACTCCAAAGCCAACGAGTGGCCACTGCGAGGAGAGGCAGTCGCGAGCCAGTTTGGATCAGCATTCCACCATAAATCTCCCGAGCTGGTGCAGCGTGGGTCGATGGCTGTTCCGCCTCGGCTCTCCTTGATGACATAGAAACATTGTCGCAAAGCCTCCTCGATATGGTGATAGACGATGCCGTCGAAGCCACATCGAGATGTTGTGTTATTATCGGTGTAGGGCTTGTAAGGGGCCATTTTGCCGCCGAACATCTGCCAGGCCGCATCGGTACCATTCGCGTAGCTCCAGTAGCAGAACTTGCTTCCGTAGTTCGCATAATCCTGTATGAATTGCGGCATTGTGCTTGTAGCCGAACGCCCGTCGGCATTGCTCTGACCTGCCATAAGGAAGACTTTGCGGCGAGGAAACTCGTAGCCTGGCTGCAAAGCTCCGCATACGATGCAATGACCTTTCTCGAACACATGTCCGGAAACCACAAGACCTTCGTCTTCGTTCGAGAAGAAAGACTCGCCCTCAATCAATGAGCCGTCGCAATTTGCCTTGCCGCAAAGATAGACTCTGGCACCCTCTTCAAAAGGCAAAGGCACCTCGTCCTCGCCAATCGTCTGCCTCCAGACGTCGGCATTCTGTCCTTGGGAAAGCCAGTAACACAGTTCTCCGCTCGTGAGGGGAGTGGAGGAGATCCAGTCTTTCTTGATGCCTTGTGTGTAGGTGGAGTTGTTGTAAAATTCGAAAAGGTTGCGTATGATGGACGAACCTCCGTGTCTAACCATGTTCCGCTTGCTATCATCGAGCCCCATGAGGCGGCCTGTGTTGTAGCAGTTCTCCACTATCGAATTGGCATTATCGCCTAGCCAGCCTGCTATTGTGGCAGATTCTCCTGACCCTCGAACCACGCCAGTATTGATGCAATTGCGTATGTGGATGGCCGGATGAGGACTCATGCTGCCTCCCAAAATGCCACCAACTGCTGTGCTGGAACCTGTGATGTTGGCTTCGTTAATGCAGTTTTCGATGACGATTGGGTCGCCGGTAATAATTTGGGCAAATGCTGCAATGCCGCCCACTCGCTGCTTGCCATTGATTTGGCACGACTTGTCAAGGATGAGATTGCGAATCGTTGTCCCTCCGCCTCGCAGTCCTCCGAAGAAGCCTTGCAGGTCTTTTGTGGTACGCAATTTGAGGTTCATGATGCGATGTCCCTGCCCGTCGAACTTCCCGTTGAACTTCGTGGCATCGCTCACACCAATTGGCGTGTGCGTAACACTCGTGAAATCTATGTCTGCCACCATCTTTCCCTGCAAGAAGATATTGTTTCCACCTTGATTGACCTGCGTAGAGAACCACTCGATGTTGCCTGCGTTGCCAAGCAAGTACCAACCATCCTCGAGCGTTGGAGGCTGGAAAGGATCGGTGCAATCGGCATCAGTGCAGATGCCTTTCTCGTTGTAATTGTGTGCCTGAATAGTAGGAAGAAAGAAAAAAAGGCTGAAGAAAACGACCAGGATAGGCTTGATGTGTTTCATCGTTGAAAGGGTGATAGTGTGATTTCTTCTGCAAAAATACGAAAAAGAATTGAGATGACAATGCAAAAAAAGAAGAAATAATAAGATAACGCAAAGAGCCGCAACACTGACTATGCAGTGCTGCGGCTCTTATTGAATTAAATAGAAAAATCGGATTTCTACTTCTTCTCGGGCTCTTCCACAATGTTCTTGCCTCTGGTGAGGTATGCTGTGGGAGCTGCCACGAAGACAGAAGACAATGTACCGAAGATGACACCCAGAATCATTGCGAAGGCGAAGCTGCGGATGCTTGCACCGCCAAGGCAGAAGATGACTGCAAGTACGATGAACGTAGATACAGAGGTGTTGATGGTACGGTTCAAGGTGCTGTTCAAAGAACTATTGAAGAGTTCCTGTTTGTCACGCTTCGGATGCAAGTGGAGGAACTCGCGAATGCGGTCGAAGACTACCACCTTGTCGTTGATTGAATAACCGATAGCGGTCAGCACGGCACCGATGAACGTCTGGTCTATCTCAAGTGAGAATGGCATCCAGCCCCAGCACATGCTATACATACCCAGAATAAGGATGATGTCCACAATCAGTGCGGTGATGGCACCAATAGAGAACGACAGGTTGCGGAAGCGGATGAAGATGTAAACGAAGATGGCAATGAAGGCCAGGATGACACTCCAAATGGCACCCTTCGTAATGTCGGATGCTACGGAAGGACCTACCTTCTGGCTGCTGATAATAGAGCCACCAGCACGCTCGTCGCGGTTGATGAAGTTCTCCAAGGTAAGGTCGCTTGCCAACAGATTGCCGTCCTTGAGCACATCAAACAGCTTTTGTTCGATTTCGCTATCAACCTCGATGCCGTCCTCTTCAATACGGTAGTTCGTGGAGATACGGATTGTCTTGCCCTCAGTACCGAGTGCGATAGCGCTCGTGTTGCTTTCGGGGAACGCATTAGCAAGCAGGCCGCGCACGGTTTCAGGCTGTACCTCGTTCTCGAACATTACCACAAAGTTGCGACCACCAGTGAAGTCAATACTCTTGCTGAAGCCGCGAGTGAACATGAAGGCAATGCTAATGACTGCCAGAGTGCCGAAGATAGCGAAACTCTTCTTGTAAGCGCTCATGAACTTGAAGTTCGGGTTCTGGAAAGAAATCTTGTCGCCAATAGCAGTGCGGAAGGTGAGGCCGAGCCACTTATCCTTCTCCATAACCTGAGTATAAACGACGCGTGTCAGGAAGACTGCGGTGAAGAAGCTGACGCAGATACCAATCAGCAACGTTGTTGCGAAGCCGCGGATAGGACCTGTACCGAAGTAGTAAAGGATGATAGCCGTGATGACTGACGTCAAGTTTGAGTCGAAAATGGCACTGAAGGCATTGCTGTAACCTGCAGCAAGTGCTTCGCGTACCTTCTTACCTGCTTTCATCTCTTCCTTCGTACGCTCGTAGATAAGCACGTTAGCATCGACAGCCATACCCAGCGACAGTACCATACCTGCGATACCACTCATGGTAAGGGCTGCCTGGAAACTTGTCAAGATACCGATGGTGAAGAAGAGGTTCAAGATAAGAGCGCAGTTAGCAACCATGCCAGGGATGAAGCCATACATCGTAATCATGTAAATCATGAGGATGACGAAAGCGATGACGCAGCTCCAAATACCTTGACGGATGGACTCAGCACCGAGAGAAGGACCAACGATTTCCTCGCTGACAATCTTTGCAGGAGCAGGCATCTTACCAGACTTCAGCACGTTTGCAAGGTCGCGGGTGTCTTCTGCAGTGAAGCGACCAGTAATCTCAGAATTACCACCAGTAATCTCGCTCTGTACGGTAGGAGCGCTGTAAACATTATCATCCAGGACGATAGCAACGCAACGCTTGAGGTTAGCCTTTGTGAGGGCAGCCCAACGACGTGCACCATCGACGTTCATCTTCATGCTTACGCAAGGCATGCCTCTCTGGTCGTAAGAGTCGCTGGCGTCGGTCACGACATCGCCTTCAAGGGGAGCACGGCCGTTGCGCTCTGTAACCTTGATGGCATAGAGCTCGTAGACATTGGCAGACGCGCCTTCACCCATGCCCTTTACACCCCACTTGAGGCGGAGGTCGGAGGGAAGGACTTCCTTAGCCTCGGGAGAGGCAAGGAGTTCGTCGATGGCATCCATGTCGCGTTTGCTGGCAACGCCAACCACGCAACCATAGGCATATCTGTGGTTCAAACGGCTCAGCAGAGGATTCTGCTTGTGTGCCTTCTCGATGTCGGCTGCGGAAAGATTGGCATTTGCAGTTGCCTCATCGTCATTCTCTGCAACTGCAGAAGCGAGGTCGGCAGCAGCCTTGGTTGTGTCGGCAGGAGCCTCTTCAACCTCTGCGGCTTGTGTTGTGTCGGCAGCAGCGGTATCTTCCTTGATGCCACTCAATGCGGCAGCAAGCTTGGCGTCGAGGTTAACGAGGAAAGGAGTAATCTCTTGTGCATTATAGGTCTCCCAGAATTCGAGGTTAGCGCTGCCTTGCAGCAACTTACGTACGCGTTCGGGTTCCTTAACACCAGGCATTTCGACCATGATGCGGCCTTCCTGACCTTCGAGGGCCTGGATGTTAGGCTGAACGACGCCAAAGCGGTCGATACGTGTGCGGAGTACATTGTAAGAGTTGTCGATGGCACTCTTAACTTCAGCACGAAGCACGCTCTCGACTTCCTTGTCGGTGCTCTTTGTCGTTACCTTGTCTCTAAGCTGCTGTGTTGCAAAGAGTTCGGCGAGAGCCTTGTTTGGCTCGAGAGCCTTGTAGTCCTTAATGAATAAAGTAATAAAGTCACTTTGGCTGGAGGCAGCCTCTTTGGTGGCCTGTTCTATGGCCTGACGGAAGTTCTCGTCTGTTTCTTCCTTGTGGTCGGCGAGTGCTTTGATGACATCAGGCACACTGACTTCCAGAATGACATTCATACCTCCCTTGAGGTCAAGACCAAGGCCAATGCCCATTTCGCGGCATTCCTTCAATGTCCATACATTGAGGTAAACCTTGTTGGTGAGCAGAGTGTCCAAGTAGCGGTCAGCAGCATCCTGTCCTTCTGTCTGTGCAAGTGCCTCTACTTTGTTCTCGTAGTGATTAGTCACAACGGAGAAACTCAGGTAGAAGAGGCAGACCAGTGTAAGCAGGATCGCGAAAACCTTTACAAATCCTTTGTTTTGCATTGTTAATAGAATTATTTAATTTTGTTTATATTTTATTCCATTTTGGCATAATAGCGTGCAAAGATAAGACTTTTTCCTTAAACAAAGAGCAAAAGAGGGATTTTTTATGCAAAAAAGATGGATTAATGAACATTTTTGCTTAGACGGGCGACGAGAGGGTAGTGGTCAGAGGAGGAAATGGTTTTATCTATGCTACATGACTGGCAGGTCCAGTTTGGGGAATAGAAGATGTGGTCTATGCGTATGGGGAAAAAGCGTTGAGAGAAGGAAAAGCCTGGCCCAAAGCCTTTTTCCCGATAGGCTGAAGTAAGGCGATGGGCGAACTTCTGGTAAGTATATGAGATGGGTGTGTCGTTGAAGTCTCCGCAGACAATAGTGGGGTGGTTTACATTGTGGTCTATGAGAGCGCAGATGCTGTCGGCTTGTGCACCTCGATAGGTAGCAGCTTCGCTCAACTTTCCCAACAGCATTCGCGAACTATTCTTGATGGCTTGACGACCAGGTTCTATGATGGCGTTAGCGTAATCGTCCTTCTCTGCTGGGCTTAAGTGGGTGCTTTCCAAATGGTTGTTGACGAGGAGCAAACTGTCACCTTGATAGTCTATCCAACAAGCTATGCTGTGGTTGCTACGTGTTGGGTAGTCGATGTTCATGGTGCTGCTCAGGAAGGGGAAACGTGAAAGTACAGCCACATTTATGCTTTGCAAAGTATGATAAGCTGTCGTGTCGAGCCAAGCCTTATGATCTGCGAAGAAGCTTTTGTTAAGTTCTTGTAGGCAGACAATATCGGCATTAACTGTGTTTAGGAAGCGGATCAACTCGTTTTGTTTCTCTTCATCACTTTCAATATAGGAGACGTTGAAGGTAACGACAGTTATGGTTGAGTCAGCAAGTCTGCTACCGTTAGTGTTGTTACTGAAGTTGATAGGGCAGTAGTCGAGAATGTAGCCGCCAACGAGAAGCGCTCCAACAATAGGCACCCATACCAGTCGAGCGTGAAACAGGAGCCAAAAGAAGATGAAGAGTATGTCGACAATTAGAAAGATGGGGAATGCCAAAGAAAGGAGCGAAAGCCGAGGCATAATGTCGGGCGAAACGAATGTCAATGCCACACACAGCCATAATAACAATATGGTACAAATGTTGGCACCAAGGAAAAGACTAATTGAGAGTCGTTTAAGCATGATCATTTTCTGCTTATGTCAAACAGTCGTTTCTTCTCTTCACTTGTGAGACCTTCGTAGCCGTTCTTCTTCACCTTGTCCAGGATGCGATTGAGTTCTTCCTCTTCCTGCTTTTTCTGTTGGCGATAAGCAGCTTCCTGATTGTATCGGCCTCCGTAGGTGACATCGATGTGCGGCTCTTTCTTCTTGAAGAGAGATGAGAACCAACTTCGGAAATTATCCCAAGAATTGCTGCCTCGGTCGTAGCTGCTATAGCCGCCATGATTGCCTCTTCCACCACCTCCACGCCAATAGAGCAGGAGCAGCAGGCCGACGAGCATACCGCCGAGATGAGCCATGTGTGCCACTCCATCGCTGCTGAGCGATAATGCCGACAGAAGTTCTATGATGGCATAGCCCACGACAAAGTATTTTGCCTTGATGGGAACAGGGATGGGGAAGATGAATAGTCGTTCATTGGGAAATGTCATGCCGAATGAAAGCAGGATGCCATAGACGGCACCAGAAGCCCCTACAGTATTCCAGCGGTTAAGGTAGTCGGCCATTGGAACGATAGCATCTCCAAGATTTATTTGCCCGTAGTTGCCGAATCCGTAGTACCAATACTCTACCATCTGAACGAGTTCTTGAGCGAGACCTGCTCCTAGTCCGCAAGTCAGATAGTAGAAGAGGAACCGGTTTCTGCCCATTGTCTGCTCCATAATGCGGCCAAACATCCAAACGGCAAACATGTTGAAGAAGAGATGCGACCAATTGGCGTGCATGAACATGTAGGTAAAGAGTTGCCAAGGACGGAAGTTGCTGGCAAGAAAGAAATGCAGGCCGAAAAGTTCATCGAAGTCTATGCCGTGCGAACGAAAAGCAAGACTGGCAAAGAAGCACAGCACATTGATGATGAGCAGGTTCTTGGTGATGGGAGGTATCGTATTCATCTGTAATAGTCTAAATGTTATTATTTCGCGTGCAAAGTTACAAAAAATAGATGTAGAAATGGGGCAAAACCGGCTTTATATCAAGTTTTTTCGTCATTTATTGCATTTTTTTAAGAAAAAGCTTTGTGGTTAAGGCAAGTTTCGCTAAATTTGTGATGCAAAAGTGCAATAATATAGTGTATTAAATAACTTAATTACAAACAACTAAACAATTATCTTATGAACAAGACTGAATTAGTTGCCAAGATCGCTGAGGGCGCTGGCTTGAGCAAGGTTGACGCAAAGAAGGCTCTGGATGCAACTCTAGAAGCTATCAAGAAGGCTGTTAAGAAGAGCGATAAGGTTGCTCTCGTTGGCTTCGGCACATTCTCTGTTGCTAAGCGTGGTGCTCGTAAGGGTATCAACCCCGCTACCAAGAAGGCTATCACCATTCCCGCAAAGAAGGTGGTTAAGTTCAAAGCTGGCAAGGAGTTGGCATTCTAAAGAAAGCTTTATTCTAAGCCCCTCTCACGAAAGAGGGGCTTTTTTATACCTCTTTCCGAAGTGGGAAGAGGTATTTTCGTGAGTGGTTCAGAAAAAGGGAACTGGCACTTCTGCAAAACATCACCAGTGTAGTTTGTAAACATAACACGTGAACTTCGCAAAGTTCACGTGTTATGTTTGCCATTTTAAAGTGTTATGTTTGCCAACTTAACAGGCGATGTTTCTTTATGCTTGCAAGTGTGTGACAAAGAAGAACAGAAAGTGAGTTTAGAACAATCTGTATGAAACTGTTACTGAAGCATTCGGATAGACTTTGAACTTGGAGATGGTGTTGACCATATCGCCCACCTTTCCTGGGATGTTATGTAAGTCTCGGACCAGATCAACATTGTTCCTCAACTCACCATAAGGTCCGTAGTTGTAGGTTCCAGGAATGCGACCAACGATGTCTCCATAGTAGAAATCGTCCTCGTCAAAGCCTATGCCACCCAAATAGTTTCCGCTTTCGTCGAAACGTATAGGGCTTGCATCGATTTTATACACATTGTCAGCATAAATCTTGGGCTTGCCACAAAGAATAAGCACACCGGCATCGATGTTGAGGTTCCATTTGTGGTCGCGAGTAAGATGCGTGTTATATCCCAAACCTAAGTAAGGACGGATCTTGCTTATAGTCATCTCAGCTCGAGCCTTATTGTCCTTATCCGGAACCATAATGGCTTTGTCTCCGTCAGCGAATGTGCCCAGATTGAAGCCTGCCACACCATATCTGTAGAAAGGATCATCTTTTGCTTTGCCGTCTTCGTGTAGCCAAGTACTCTTGATTCCATGCTCTGGATAGTCAACATATATGGCATTGTACGCATTTATGCCTTCCAAAATCAGCGTTTCCTTCTCTAGGTTGCAGGCTTCACCTGCAGTGGAAGGACCTACGAAAAAGCCTGCAGTAACGCTCCAATGCTTGTTGTTCTTGAAAGGCAGAACATCAACTAGGAACTTGAACTGGTGCAAGTTGGGCTTGAGAGACATCGTAACATGATCTCGCACCTCAACATTACGGAATTTTTCGAACATCTCCTTGTATTCTTCGAAACCCGGACTATTGATGTCAACCCCGTATTGAGCAAGCTTATCATCAATTTTTCCGACCTTTGAAACGAGACTGCTGATGCTTCCATTGCGCGTTTCGATGTTGAAGTCAGACTTGATGGAGAACCGCGGCATATAGCTATAGCCGGCACGAATGCGCACATAATCTCCAACGGGAACTGCAACATCAACTCCGAAGCCTAAGGTGCCGACATTGACGCCAACATCCAAATGGTTCAGAATACCCTTTTCGGCCAACCTCGAAACTTGTGAATTGTCTTGTGCCAACATGTTTGCTGACAAAGTCAAGACAAAAAACAGCAAAACGAACTTCTTCATTTACTTAATAGCAATCTTACGTCCACCTACGATATACAAGCCGGAAGGCAAATCCTGTATGTCGTTTGACTGTCGAAGCAATGTGCCGCTGACAGTATAGACTCCAGTTTTTGCATTATTTTTAGCCTGACCGGCAATGCCATTTATGCTGGTCGGATCATCCGTCAGCTCAAGTGTGTTCGGAGTAAACTCATCTGCCAGGAAATAACTTGTATTGGCGAACAGACAATCGGCAGGAATCAATCCCGTGTATTCCTCAAAGTCAGTTACCATAATAGTATTGATCCTATCAGGAGCGTCATTGCTCAAAATCAACTTGCCGTTTGCAACTGTGAAAAGTCGCATTGTTTCAGCGTCAAACTTCTTGTATGCATCCCTGGATCTTTCGGGACGTTTACCATTGCAGAAGTAAACGCCACGAAGCTTATTCCCTCTAACTTTTGCAGTCGTAGAAGTAAGGAGTTCGATGCGATTGTCAGTAGTATTCGGCGATGCACACTCGATAAGGACAGGTGTCTTGGCGGGAATATCGCCCTCAATCTCCTGAAGAAGAGCAAACGAACCTGCTGCATCTTTGACGTAATAGATATGCATATCCGGAGAAACTGCCCTAAAAGGGAAGGCGGCATAAAATGGTTGATAATATACGCCATTCAGCTCGATTGTAGGCTTAATACCAACATAATTGATGGAATGATCTGTTTCAATCTTGTCAACAATCCACCGGCGATATGAAACGTCCCTGCCACTTGTACTCATAGTTCCTTGTTGGGCTGAACCGGATTTGCCGTCATAAAGGTACTTTGTTACGCCAGCCTTGGTAGCAGACACCTCATAGGTGTGATCTGATTTTTCGCTGACATTAACGTAGTAACCAGTGAGAGAATGAACTCCAGTACCTTGCGCCGTGAGATCATAAGTGGTGTTGTCTATCTTCTCAATATAAATAACGCTGGCAGGATCAGAGATGGTTTTCTCAGCATCTTTCCATAGTTGAATTGCTTGGAAATCTTCCTCATCTCGGGCAATGTCGTAATAATCCTTGTTGTCGGTAACATAAACATAACGTTGCGTCGCAAAGTTGTGGATACGATAATATCCGTCACCTACGAAACCAGTTCCTGTGTCTATGTCTTGAGCATGAGTTGTTGACAAGACAAACAAGGCTAATAGTGGAAAAGTAAAGAATCTTCTCATAAATGATAATTCATCCCCCCGTCACACTACACAAGTGCAGAATGGCGGGGGGAAGTTGTTAATAGAAGTATGTCAATATTTATTCAGCAATACAGATTGTGACACGATTGAGATCGTTCAAATCGTAAGGCTGAACGGTATCACCCTTGCTGTCTACTGTTATACGGCTAGGAGAAATACCATACTTTTTAGTGAGTACATCAGCAACACCTTGAGCGCGCTTCTGTGCATAGCCAACGTTAATCTGTGGGTTACCAGTACCTCTATCTGCGTAGCCGGTAACAGAAACTTTAGCATTGGGATACTTCTTGAGGTAGTTAACTACATCCTCAATCTTCGCCATCTCAGTCTTACTGATTTCAGAACCACGGATGGTGTAGAAGATGTCACGACGCATTGGGTCGTGAGGCTGAGTTTCGGGCTCCTTGTAGACAATCTTTTCAACAACCTTTTCAACAGGTTTTTCCACGATTTTCTCTACAATGACAGGCTCTGCTGTAGCCTTTTTGAGTTTGCCAAGCTTAACCTTGACACCTGCCAGGAGGTTGAAGTACCAGTCTGCATTGCCTGCCTCTTTGGAGTTGTAAGTATCAGAGAGGACATTGCTGTTAAACTCAAGACCAAGAGCAACACGACGACTAATGTTGAAGTCAAGGTAAGCACCGAGTCTGCCAACGACGCGTGTGGTAGTGCCACCCCACAAGTCAGTCATCTGATGCTCTACAGGTACAGTTACTCCAGGAGCAACCTCTGTCGCAGCAACGAGATCACGTACGCTTGCTGCTTCGCCATTATGCCATGCGAAGTTGAGGCCGAGACCAGCCAGCAAACCAAAGTTGCAAACGCGATTTGCCTTGTAGCCGAGAATCCAATTGGTCAAGTCACATGTTACGTCAAGAGTGGGAGCAATGAAATTGTATTTCCAGGTCTTAACGCCGAGTCCGATATAATCAAGGTCAGAACCACCTTTGCTCTGCCATGCATCAAGAGAGAGGCGTAAACCCCATACAGGTGAGAAATTATATCCAGCTCCCACTTGGGCATTGCCAGAGAGGAGATCGCTGAAAGATACTTCGCCCAAGGTGTATTGTCCACCTATTTGACCCTGAACATACCAATGTGGTGCAAATGCATCACAAGTCTTTGCCGCAGCCTGCGGCTCTTGCGCAGATGCTGTAAAGCATCCGGCAAGCAGCGCAGCTGTCATTAAAATATTCTTAAGTTTCATAACTTTGATTCCTTTTTTGTTCAAAAAGTGGGTTTATTTAATCTTCAATCGTGATGTATGACTTGACGGTCGAGATGTTGCCATCGAAGTCGAGAATAGAGTAAGCAACCTCGTAAATATAACCAGATTCCAGACCAGTTACATTGATTCTACGTACGGTTCCGTCAACAACAGTGTTGAGTTTGCCAGTGTTTGCTGCCTGCAACTTTGCCTTGCAATCAGCATCACCACCCTGAGCACTTGCACTACCCTTGAAGACATTTGTTACAGCGACATGCTTTCTTGCAATAGGCACGAGGAGTTCCAAATTCTTTGTTGTTGGGTGGAATGCCAGAGATTCTTTCTTCATCTTGGTGGGATATTCCTTCCAGAGGCTCAGACGCTTGAAGCCCTTGCCGTTATTGCTTGCAACGATGAAGGGACCGAAGCGGCGGTTGATAGAGTTCACGAACCAGCAGAAGTCCTTGTTAATCATATCCAGATACTTTCTGAGATATTCATCAACGAAGTCGTCAACCCAAGCAGAGCCGCCGTATTCATTAATGCGATCCAAGTTAGCATTCAGTTCTTCAGCAATATTTTCGAGAATGTCTTGCTGATCATCCAGCAGTCCACGAAGGTCTTCGGTCAGTTCCAGTACGACTGGGAGGTAGACTGAACCATCGCGGCCAACGCAGTCTTTGAGAATGACGAAATCAGCACAATCGGAAGTGATGGTGAGGTTGCCTCCTGCATATGCTGCAAGAGCATAGCTTTCGCCTCCAACAACATTGAGCGTAATTACACCATCAATGAGTTTTGCTGTTGCGTAAGCATCATCAAAGGTGAGAGTAGCATATGCTTCAACCTTATCGTCTTTTCCTCTTGCAGGTACGAGCATCTTAAGCTTCATACCATCCAAGATGTCGCCGAGGACAACAAGTGTTGCCCTGTCCTCAGTAATATTATCATTATCAAATACAACTGCTTCTGGAACAGTAACAGGACTACCACCTGCGGTCAGATTCTTGTCGAACTTGATTTCAAAGTTACCTGTGCCGGGTGCTTCAACGACATAACCTACGCCATTCAGTGTGACACTTGTTACCTTTGCTTCGTACTTAGCGATAACTCCATCAACAAGACCAAGGAATTCAATTTCTTCAATCTTAAGGTTATCGATGAGTCCCTGAACAACACCAGTAAGACCTGTGCTAGTAACACTAATGTTCTGTTTCAGTGAACCAGCGATATCATCGAGCATTTTATTGAAGAAATCGTAACCAGGCATCTTTTCATAGTTGAAGTCCTTACCCCAAGCCAAGTTGAGAGGCTTGAAGAATGTAGCTGCCAAATTGTACTGTGAGTATACAGAGTGTTCTTTCTCTGCTCCGTCAGCATCCTTGGTAGTATAAGTGCACTTCAAACCATATCTGTCAACCTTGAGTCCGCGAATTACCTCATAGATATCGGTTACAAGTTTGTGCAAGCTATTTTGTTCGTCAGGTTTCTCGAACTGATTTCCGATCCACATGATCTTGTCATATGCTTCATTGAACAACTCAAGAATTTCATCTCTCTTAATGGCGATGCCATTGTCTTCCTTCATGACAATTCTAGGTGTCACATATGTGGATGCTTCGTAGAAACCATTGTCTGCACGGGTGTAACCGAACTGCAGTTTGTCATTGCTCTTTGTGATAGGATTGAGCTGGAGAGGAGATTCTTCGTCAAGAGTGTTGACAATGCTCAACTTCAGGCCTTCGAGATCTGCAGTGTTAGGATTGATGGTCATGTAAACCTTACCTGCGTTACCATTCTCGCTCAAGAGAGGCACATTTGCAGTAGCTTCAAAGATTTCCACGCCATTAATCATTTCCATATCCTTTTCGGTGAGAACCTCATCCTTGCGAATGTAGTTCTGATCGTCATCTGTTGGGAATTCTACGTCCTTGAAGGGAACACCATAGAATGCAACGAGGATGTTAGACTGAATGTCTGCAGGCAGGTTGAAGGAACCGAACCAGGGGTTGAATGTGCCCTGAACGAGGATACCTGTTACTTGCTTTGCAAGAGAATTCTGAAGAGCTTGTACATCCTTGTTGATTCCTTCGATAACATTTACAACAGAGTCAATTCTGATGTTAACATTGTCTATGCGTGTTGACAAGTTTGTGATGTTTTTATTGATGGTAACAATGTCGCCTTCAATCTTTGTGATATGATTTTGGATTGTGTCAACCTTAATTGTGGTGGTATTATTAACATTACTAAGAGAATCGACTGTAGTATTCAGAGATGAAACGACTGTAACAAGTTGTACCAAATCCTGAATGTCCTCGTCACCAACACCTGCAATGACTCCATTGACGATAGTCATAACGTCGGTAGAATCGACGAAATCACCTTCGTTAATGATGTTGTTAATGATTTCAGTAATCGCTACATTGATATCACCACCCTCTTTTAAGAGTTCCTTAATGATCTCAGTAATCTTTTC
>JAGCXU010000170.1 GCA_017961145.1 Bacteroidaceae bacterium
CAAAGTGAAGAGTAAATACCTGAACCTGCCCATCTCGCAAGAGGCAGAACGTCGCAGGTTGACATTTCAAGCGAAAGGAGTGGACGATTTGAGTGTTGTGGCGCGTCTCTCGGCTGAGCCTGAGTACTGGGTCTTCATGGACCTGACAGCTTACAAGGGCAAGACGTTGACCATTACCTATGAGGGCGCGGAGGATGCTCTCTCGCAGGTTTATCAGGCGGACACTATTCATGATGCTCAGAAGATGTATCAAGAGAGGAATCGTCCGCAGTTCCACTTTACGACGAGGCGTGGATGGATTAATGACCCCAATGGTTGCATCTGGCATGATGGGCTGTATCATCTTTATTATCAGCACAATCCTTTTGAACGCGAATGGGAGAATATGACTTGGGGACACGCTACAAGTCCGGACCTTTTGCATTGGACGGAGCAAGCCCCAGTGCTTTTTCCTGACACAATTGGCACGATGTTCAGCGGTTCGGCAGTCTTCGACAAGGACAACACATCTGGTTTCGGAACCAAGAAGAACCCGCCGCTCGTCTATGCCTATACTGCCGACAGAAGCGACAAGGAAACACAATGTATCGCTTACAGCTTGGACGGAGGCATGACACTCCACAAGTACGAAGGCAATCCTGTTATTGATTCGCACGAAAAGTGGCAGACTCACGACACGAGAGACCCAAGGTTGTTCTGGTACGAGCCTGGGGGCTGGTGGGTTCTCGTCCTGAATGAACGTAACGGACATAGCATCTATACTTCTGACAACCTGAAGGATTGGACCTATCAGAGCCATGTGAACGGCTTCTGGGAGTGTCCTGACCTCTTTCCTCTGGCTGTTGACGGCAATCCGAATGACGTGCGATGGGTGATGTATGGGGCAAGCAATACGTATATGATAGGCAGTTTCGATGGCAAAGTCTTCATGCCAGAAAGCGGCAAACACCGTTTCTCGACGGGTACTATCTATGCTGCCCAGACTTTCAACGACGTGCTAGACGGACGAAGAATACAGATTGGTTGGGCCAACATCGACCATCGGGGAATGCCTTTTCGCGGGCAAATGTTACTGCCGACCGAGCTTACCTTGCGCACCACGAAAGATGGCATCCGTCTTGTCAGCAAGCCAATCAAGGAAGTTTCCTCTTTGTTGAAACCCATCTATTCAAGTGAAACGGCCTTGAGCGCGCAGGAAGCGAACAAATTGTTACAAACTTCCTCACTCCCCCTAAAGGGGGACGGGGGGGCTGATGCCCTGCATCTTCGTGCCACACTCAACTTGACCTATGCCACAAGCGCTGGTCTTCGATTTGATGGACAAACGCTTGTTGACTACGACCTCAATCATAACACCTTGAACGGACAGTTCTATTCGCCTCAAGACCCCACGAGCCTCTCCTTGACGATGGACATCTACATCGACCGCACTTCTGTGGAGGTCTTCATCGACGATGGGCTTTACAGCTATTCGATGGAGCGCAAACGGGCAATAAGCACTCCCCAGAGACCCGTTGCCAAAGGCTTTGAGTTCTGGGGAACAGACATTAATATTACAGACATTCAGTTAGACGCTGTCGAGAGCTGCTGGCTATAAGGCAGGTTTGATTGTTGCCTGCATAATCATATCGTCCTTTGTTCCCGCAATCCTTATTTGCTTGAGGACTGGCGTCATGCTCTTTTCGTAGTAATCAACCTGGTAGCGGAGGCGAGTATCGTAGCTCGAGGGAAGAAACGCTTCGCCCTTGAATTGAGTCAGACGCAGGGTGGGGACGTCGAAGTATGCTGTGCCGGAAATCTCTCCTGTGTGGAATTCCCAGTTGAAATCCATGCTGTGTCCCTTCTTCCAGGCAAACTGAAAGCGATGGACTCCTCGTCCTGTCTCATCACTAATAGTGTATGCCGAGACGTTATAGTTGTTCTTGGTGTCTTTGTATTTTAGGAGCGGAGACTTTGCCAGGCTTCGTTCCCAGTAGGTCTTGTGTGCATGGATGGGGCTCAAGGTTGCGAACTGGTAAAGGAAGTCTCTGAGTTGGATGGTGTCTTTGTTGTTCAGTTCGTATGGCCCTTCGTACCACAAATCTTCCAGTTTTACTTTATTGAGGCCGACGCCTGCTTCTGCTGCGAGTGTGCAACCAAAGGAAAAGGGGACAAGGGCTTCTTGCCAGAAGGTTGCTTCCACTTTGTACTTCCTGACTTTGTGTTTCTGCTGCAAGTCAAGCTCTAGCCTTTGAATGATTTGTTTCAGCAGTTTCTCGGGTTTCGGGACAGGCTTGATGGAGAGAGAACTAATGCTGTCCTCTTTCTCGTCGGGATATGCAAAGTCCCACGGTACTTGGGTGAAGGACTCAAGTGCCGTGGTTAAGAGGATTAGGATAAGGACAAAAAACCGTCTCATCATTGTTTAAGTTCCTGTCTGCGGCCCATCCTGAGGATTTTGCCTTCGTTAGGGATGCTGTCGCTTGGCGCTTTGACTTCGCTACGAGTGGCTGGTGCGTAGTAGGGATAGCCGTAGTCCCAATCGTAGCGACTGCCGTATCCATAGATGTTTACGTAGGGTGTCCAGTTGTAGTAGTCAGCAATCTTGCGCAGACGGAACGAGGTTCCTGACTCGGAGAAGGTGCCCGAGAAGTAGTCGTTCGTCATTCGATAGTTGCTGATTCGCACGTCGAGTTCGTGGTCATAATCATAGGAAAGATAGATATAACCGTTCTCAACCGACCAGCGGAACTTGTAGTACTGATACTCGTAAGGTCCGTAGTCGTAGTAGTCAACCTGCGTTCCTCTGCCATAATTCGCGTAGGAATAGGCGGGAATGAAGGTGAGATAGGTGTTGTAGGAGTCGAAAGTGTAGCGACGTCCGTGGGCATCTATGTAGTCGTAATACATGCCGAAGTCGCCTCTCCACTCTCCCGAGAGAGCCATCGACTGGTCGACATCCAAATCGTCTAAGCATGAGGTGAATACAAATGCAGACATTATAAATATGATAGCAAGGAGTTGATGAACTGCAGCCTTGCCTTTTGAGAGTAACATTGCGCGTTTCATAACTGTAGTTTTTTAGGTTTGTACGATGCAAAGGTACGGGATATTCGTGGCTCTGCAAAGGGAAAATACGAATTGTTGAGAGGGAAATCCCTATTGTTTTGCTCGCATGTGACTTTGCCTTTCAGGTCGTACTTCCAAACGTGGCACTAGTAAATTGCAAACGTCACACTAGTAAATTGCAAACGTCACACTAGTAAATTGCAAACGTCACACTAGTAAATTGTAAACGTCACACTATACGATTGCGATCGTAACACTATACGTTTGGCATCGTGGCACGTTACGTTTTGGAACGCAAAGTGAGGGAAGCGATTTGCTCCCCTTCTTTGGCTTCTCATGCGGCTTCCGACGTATGCCTTTTTACTTGAAGAGCTTGATCTCGCTAAGCTGGAGTCGAGTCCCTCTTGACATTTTCAGGAACTCGAAGCGGTAGTAGCGGTAGTTGCCCGAGGAAGCGGGCCTGAAGCGATATTCCTGCTCGTTCTCGTCGCGAAGGCGGCTGTTGCCCTTCTGTTCGTCGAGGGTCGTCCAGTTCTGCTGGTCGTTGCTTCCGCTCATTTTCCATGAGACGGGATTGCGTTCAGGGTAGTCGTGGGTGTCATCTCCCGTGACAAAACGGTACTCGGTAATGGGTGCCTGTTCGCCTGCGTCGAGGATGATGGAGTAGGGCATCTGCCTGGGTTCGTCGATACACCATTTCGTGAAGAACCGACCGTCAGCCGCCATTGCTGCTCCCTCCTTGCCGTCTCTGCCGGAACCGCTCACGAAGGTTGCTTTGACGGGCATCTGAACTTTGTCGTAAAGGTAGATTTCGCTGAGCTGGATGCGTGTTCCGCCAGCCATCTTGCTGAACTCGAAGCGGTAGTAACGGAACTTGTCCTTAGCTCCTGCACCATTAGGTTTGAAGCGATACTCCTGCAGACCTTCGGCTGGGAGGCTGCGGTTGTTCTTCTGTTCGTCGATGGTTGTCCACGTTTCCCTGTCGTTGCTTCCGCTCACTTTCCAGGTCACGGGATTGCGTTCGGGATAGGCATTCGTGTCGTCACCCGTCACAAGTCCGTACTCGATGACGCTTGTCTGTTGTCCGGCATCGAGGATAATCGAGTAGGGCATCAGGCGAGGGAAGTCGATACACCATTTCGTGGAAAGCCGGTCGTCGCAAATCATGGCCGGACCTTCTTCGCCTCCACGACCGGAGCCGCTCACGAAAGTAGTCTTGATGGGAGCCTGAGCAAGCGCTTCGCTCAAGGCAAAGAAGGACATTAGGATAAATGAAAGATGTCTCATATCTGTTAGTTTTATTGATTTCGATGTGCAAAGATATGAAAAATAGTTCATAGTTCATAGTCCTTAGTTGAGAATAATTTCGTAACTTTGCATTAAATATAACTAATTATAACCTTCTACTATGAACCATTTGCTCAAGAAACTCATCTTTGCAGCCCTGTTTGCTCCCCTTGCAAGCCAAGCTGCAGAGCCCGTCGACTACGTGAATCCCTACATCGGAAGCATCAGCCATCTGCTCGTTCCCTGCTTTCCGACGATTCAGTTGCCCAACAGCCTGATGCGCATTTACCCGACGCGTAACGAATATGTGACAGAGTATCTCGACGGACTGCCCATCGTCGTCACCAATCATCGCGAGCGAAGTGCCTTCAGATTGAGTGTCACGCAAGGCGACGAACTGCGTCCCATCATCTCGACAAGCTGGGACCATGAGCGGGTGACGCCTTATGACTATCAGGTTCAGATTGCCGACAACACCATCGACGCGCACCTGGCTGTCTGCCATCAAAGTGCCATCTACGAGCTTACGTTTGCCGACCCAAGCAAGCCTGCCACGATACTCCTCTTCACGGAGAACGGCAGGATGCAAGCCGACGGCAAACATGCTTCGGGCAGCCAGCGGCTCAGCAAGAACATGAAGATTTACTTCTCTGGCGAGTTCGACGTCCAGCCAGAGAAAGTAGGCCTTCTTCAGGACGGAAAGATAAGTGACAAGTGGATTACCGAGGAACCTCGAGCCTGTGCTGCCATTCGTTTCCCTGCTGGCACAAAGAAGGTTCAGTTCCGTTACGGCATTTCCCTCATCAGCCAGGAACAAGCGGAGAAGAACCTCAAACGCGAGCAAGCAGAGGACTTCAATATGGCCAAAGTCATCAAGGATGGCCGCAAGGAATGGAACGAGACGCTCAGCAACATTCGCGTCAAAGGCGGCACCGAGGACCAGAAGGCTGTGCTCTATACTTCATATTATCGTACCTTCGAGCGCCCCGTCTGCTTGAGCGAGGACGGATGTTACTTCTCGGCCTTCGACGGCCAGGTGCACGAGGACGACGGACATCCGTTCTATACCGACGACTGGATCTGGGATACTTATCGCGCAGCCCATCCTCTTCGAGCCCTCATCCAACCCCAAAAGGAGGAAGATATCGTGGAAAGTTACCTCCGAATGGCAGAGCAAATGGGTACGAAATGGATGCCAACTTTCCCCGAAATGACAGGCGATACGCGAAGGATGAACAGCAATCATGGCGTCGCAATGGTGGCAGATGCGCTCTGGAAGGGTTTGAAAGTGGATGCCAAGCGCGGTTTCGAGTACTGTCGTCGAGGCATAGAGGAGAAGACGCTCGTGCCCTGGAGTGGCGCTCCAGCAGGTCGTCTCGATCAATTCTACAAGGATCATGGCTACTTCCCCGCTCTTGCGAATGGCGAGAAGGAAACCGAACCGAACGTGAGCGGCTTTGAGCAGCGGCAACCTATTGCAGTCACGCTCGGTACTGCTTATGACGAATGGTGCCTCTCTCGCATTGCAGAGTTCATGGGCAATAAGGCCGATGCAGCCAAATACCTTGCCCTCAGCTACAATTATCGCAATGTCTGGAATGCCGAAACACGTTTCTTCCATCCCAAAGATGAGAGTGGCAACTTCCTGTCCGACTTTGATTATCGCTTCAGTGGAGGTATCGGAGCACGTGCCGCTTATGGAGAAAACAACGGATGGACCTATCGTTGGGACGTACAACACAACCTTGCCGACCTCGCGAAACTGATGGGCGGACGCGAATCGATGGCCCAAGAACTCGATCGCACCTTTGCAGAACCTTTAGGCAAAAGCAAGTGGCAGTTCTTCGGAGAGTTCCCCGATCAGACAGGCAACATGGGACAATTCACGATGGCAAACGAGCCTTCGCTCCATATACCTTATATATATAACTATACAGGTGCGCCTTGGAGAACGCAGAAACGTATTCGCCAATGCCTCGACGCGTGGTTCCGCAACGATGTTATGGGCATGCCAGGCGACGAAGACGGTGGTGGAATGACCTCCTTCGTTGTCTTCTCTTCCTTGGGCTTCTATCCTGTCACGCCAGGTTTCCCTGCCTACAACATTGGTTCGCCACTCTTCACCGATGCTCGCGTCAAGTTGCCTGGTGGAAAGGAACTGCATATCATCGCCAAGGGAAGCAGCAAGGAGAACAAATACATCCAGAGTGCCACCCTCAACGGGAAGCCTTGGAACAAGCCTTGGTTCAGTCACGACGACATAAAGAACGGCGCAACCCTGGTGCTTGAAATGGGCAGCAGGCCCAACAAACAATGGGGTAGCGCCGAAGATGCCATGCCTCCCTCAGCTCCGACGAAGTGAGGGAGGGGCAATAAGGCTATTGAATCTACTGGTTCTCAAGTCTTTCAACACGATTTGAGAGCGTCACAACCATTTGCATAAGGTCTTCAATCTGCTTCTCGTGGTTGCTGACTTTTCCTTCTAAAGTTGCGTTCTTCTCTCGAAGCTCCACGTTTCGTGTTTGAAGATCTTCAATGGCGTCGTCTGAAGCATCAGCTCTCCCTTGC
>JAGCXU010000022.1 GCA_017961145.1 Bacteroidaceae bacterium
CAATATGACGGTAGCTTTGTCAGTCGGTTAGGTTCGTCTATCACCTTCGACGACACTCATCCGGATGGCGAGTACAAGTATATGTTGATGACCAAGAACGATGCCGGCGATACTTGGTACTTCAACAATAACGGCAATATTGTCATTAACGGGTGGAGCACAGCCGATGACGGCAACCGTTGGCTGATTGAACCCGTTGCCGACTTTGACCCAACAGAAGCGCTGGCGTTGGCAGATGCACAGATTTTTACGGTTACATATCAGGTGAACTACGAAGGTCAGGTGGTTGCAACAGCAACAGCAGAAGTGGCAAATGGCAGCGCCCTGCCCGATGTTCCTGCCTCGTTGAACAACAGTTTTGTTACGCTCACGAAGTCTGGTACACATCCCACAACTGTAACAGAGAACGTTACTGTCCAATATACTGCCACATGGAACGGACCGTTCCAGTTCACAAAGACCCCCGACAATGCAAAGTGGTACAATATGCACATCCGTAGCGGCTGGTATGTGGGTAAGCAAACGTCCGAGCCTTACTCTCCCATACAAAATGCCGGTGACGAACTGCAGACGAAGGAATATCAATGGGCCTTTGGTGGCGACCCCTATCATGTGAAGGTTTATAACCGGACAACGGGTCTGAGTGAAACACTGACAAAAGATGGCGATAATGCTGTAATGCGTGCAGGTGACTACACTTGGGATTTGCTGCCTAACTCGGACGGCTTTGTGCTGCGTGTAACAGGTACAGAGGACTCGTGTATCAACCAGTTTGGTGGCGGAGGCGGTCCATTGAAATTTTGGACAGATGTCAACAGTCTTACAGATGACGGCTCTACTTTCCGTGTAGAAGAGGCTGGCATCATGGGCGATGTGAATATCGACGGAGATGTAACCATTGCCGATGGTGTGGCAGTCCTGAATGCAATGGCAGGCCAGACTGTCCCAGGCAATGCTGACGTAAACGGCGACAAAGAGGTAACTATTGCCGACTTCGTAGCTGTCCTCAACATCATGGCAGGACAATAAAGTTCTGGTGAAGTAAAAGATTCAAGAAGTAAATTTTAGCGGTCATCGGAAACGATGGCCGCTTTTATTGTACTTTTTACTCTAATGAATAGTTTGCGTCACTAGAAGAATAATGAAAGTCGTTTTATACTTTTATGATTTTGAATTGAATTTTCTTGTCAACCATTTGCGCAAGGGTTCGTCGTAGAAGAGCATGCAAAGTGTCGCAAACAACAGTGATGCTACCATTGTGATTGTTACAGCGGCCCAAGGATGAGTGTAACCCGTGTATGTGTAACCGCTCTTTTGTAACCACGCTATATAAAGATAGACGAAGGGATAATGGATGGCATAAAGAGGGTAGGAGAGTCGGCCAAGGAAAGATACTGCTTTCTGCTTCCAACCAGACACAATACCTCGAGCACCAAACCATACAATCGTTGGGAATAGGGATAATATGCAGATAAGTTGGTAGATTGATTCCAAGTCCTGATTGCCCAAGTAGGGAAGTCCGAGCAAGACAATCAAAGCCAGGCTGCAAAGAAGAAACATATGTCCCTTGATAGGCTTGGGCTGACGTTCACGAAAGACACGAGCCATCAAAAGTCCCATCGGATATGCATAGAGCATCCTAAGTGCGCCACCACATAAACTTGAAATCTCAGACGACCATCCATAGGCAATACCACCGCCTTCAATCAGAAGCGCATAGCCGGCAATAGAGAGAATGCTGCATGCCACCCATACTCGGAGCCATTTGGTGGAAAGCTTGTGCAACAATAATACATAAAGCAAACTACCTATGTACTCGAAGAAGAGCGACCAATGAGGGCCATTCAGAGGGAAGGCTTCTGTATAGCCACGAACCTCTATGCTTGTAGGCGATGGAATTAAGAACAGTCCCAGCAATGTGGCAAACATCAATGCCTGGACTGTGACTTGAGTACCATCCCATTTCGTAAAGCCCTGAATGGCAAAAGCAATCGCACCAATCAGGACACCCATAACTACCATTGGATGCAATCGAATGAGGCGTCGTTTGATGAAGCCGCCAGTTGTCAAAGTGCCCTCGAGAGCCTTATCGTAGGCATAACCCATCACAAAGCCAGACAGCATGAAGAAGAAATCCACACCGAGAAAGCTGTGATAGAACTCGTTGACTGGTGTAGGCCAAACAAAGAAACTCTTTGCATCGTTGAAGACGTGGTAAAGCAGAATCATTAGTGCTGCCACACCTCGCAATCCATCGAGAATATCGTACCTTGGTCTATTCATAGATTATTTTCTTTCCGTTAACGATATAGATGCCTTTTTGCAATTTTCCTGTAACCATTCTGCCACTGAGGTCGTAAATTCGATTGCTGTTTCTTGATTCTCGACTCTCTACGACCTGAATGCCATCCGGGTCTTCTTTTTCGGCAAGCATTTGGTCGCGGAAGTTGTCGATAGCTTCATCAGTCAAGCCAAATTCCGTAATCAGATATGTACGGAACTTTTGCTCTAAGGTTTCTCCTTCGAGCGATTCTATCATAGCAAACATGGCGTCGAGCTGACCTTTGCTGCAAGGAGTATTGAAGTAGGAGAAGTTGGTCAGTTCATAGTCTTTATAGATGTCACTCTTGCTCATTCCAAGCACACCTTCGAGCAGGAAAGCCAATGTGCCGGTTCTGTCTCGTCCGATAGCACAATGGAAATAAACGGGCTTGTCGTTCTTCACACAAGTTAAGACAAACTGCAGAGCATTTTTGTATGTACTCTTTGAATTGGTCAGGCCTTCCATGTGGCTTTGCGTTTGCCCAAGAGGAGTGCGCTTATAGGTAATGTCGTTGCCCAAAACAGACTTTGTGATATTCTTAGCTTCGCTATCGCTGCGAAGGTCAAGTTCCGCTTTGATTCCAACTTGCCGAAGTGATTCGATGGCTTCAGGCTCCAAGTCGTGACCGCCGTTCCATTCGGCTCCTCGGAATATCTTGCCATATCTTATTGTTTTTCCGCTAGTTGTCACCCAGCCACCAAGGTCGCGCACATTAGCTGTGCCCTCTGCTTTGAGATGACGCATCTGTCCAGTAGTTGTGAAGGAGAAGTTGGCAAGTTCCGAAGTTCCTTCTCCATTTTCTGCTGTCACTTTGCAGTAATATTTGCGACCTGGGATGAGATTGTATATCTCGTAGGAAGCAGACTCCGTAGCAACGTTTTGAGTCACAGCATCGGCAAATTCAGGACTTTCGCTCCATGTTATATATTGCGCTTCGGCTGTACTGTCTTGTGTCCAGTAGACCTCCACAGGCAAGGGCCAGTCGCGTCGAGTAGGAGGCCCAATATTGTAGATGCTTACCTTGCTGACATCATTCTCTGTGTACTCAAAGTCATGAACGAAGCCGCGAACTCTTTCGTTCTCCAAATTATAGTCCATGCTGAACATGCCAGCCGTTGCTGGGTGCATACGCCACATTTGTCGAAGTTCGAAACTTCCTCCTGATGGATAGTTATAAACCCTGACTCTGCTGCCAGTATAGGCATATGGGAAGGTCGCTGTGCCCTGTATCTTAAATCGGCCACCACCAACCCATGTTATCATCTGTTCATAAGTTGCATCCTCAGTCAGCGATATTGGCTTAGCATTAACATTGCCACCTATTACAGTGCCCACATACATTCCGTTGTCGACACATTGCATCAACCAGTTTCCATTCCTGCGAATCAGCTTGAAGTAGGGTGGAGTCTCCAGTTCATCAAGAGCTACAGCCTTCAGTCCTTCTTTGTTTGCATTGGTGGCATCGCCTTGCAAAACATAACCTGGGAAGCTCACATTCTCTATGTAATAGTAACCTTCATGAAGCGGATAGCAGTAGAGTTCTTCGTATGCAATCATGATTCCGTTGATAGCATTGTTGAGTTGTTCTAACGATGCGCTTTCATCCAGCGCTTGAGCCTCTGCAATAGCATCGCTCAATGCTTGGGCAGAACTTACAGAATAGCAGCCAGGCTCAGTACCTACAGCATCTCCCGTAGGAACCTTCGGAATGTATTCGTTGAGGACATTCTGCAGGTCGGCAAAGTCGTATTCTTTCCAAAGGTCACCTATTATATCATATGCGCTCCAGGCTGCATCTTCCACAAATGCATTGTACATTGTGGGTCGAACATGAACATTTGCTCCAGTAAAGTCAAATGTATAGCTTCGCAGTTTGGGCACAGCGTCACAATTCATATAAACCTCGTATTTCTTTCCGCCATAGATGCAAAGTTTGTCGCCCCAAGTGTTAGCAGCAATGTTCTCGCCAAAAGTGATCTTCACCAACACTTTGTTGTAGCCAAGAGCTTCGTAGTCCATCAATGTCACAGAATTTGGCACAACAATTTCTGTGAGTTGGGTTTGATAGATGGCTTTATAACCCAACTTGGTTATGCCTTCAGGCAGGTTGAGAGCTGTGATATTTGCAAAATGGAAGGCATAGTCTCCGATAGCAGTCACATTGTATGTCTTGCCTTTGATAGTTACAGATGCAGGTATCGTTATCTCGCCACTATAAGTGCATGGGTTGCTTGCCGAAGGTTGTTCTTCATTAGGATACGTCACAGACACAGTATTATGACTGGTAATCTCGTATTTGATGCCGTTTACAACCAGTTCATCTTCAGTAATTGTCCCTTCCCTGTCTTGAGGAATGGGGAATTCTGTTTCTTGAGTCCAATTGTTGGCATCCAGTTTACCTGGTAAAGTACCGTCTGTAAGTTGAGCAGAAGACACTTCGATAGCAGCTGGAACTTTTGTCGATGCAGTTGAACTACCTGTTATGGGAAGACCTTGAAGTATGTAATTATTGCTGAAGACTGTGGCATCTGAAGTGCTATTACCTACCAAAGCTCCACTTCTGGTTGCACCACTTGGACTGCTTAAGCTACCGATGCTCAAGTTGTTAGCGATACTGAGACCACTTCGAGCACTACTGCTGTAACCCACAATGCCGCCCATATAAGCGCTATTGCTACTAGTGCCAGTAGAGGAGAGAGAGCCTGCAAACAGACAGTTGCTGACAGTAGTGTTGTTTGCATCTGGCCATCCTAAGATACCTGCCACTTGTAGATTTGTGGCAGCTCCTGTTATTGTTCCGTCATAAACACAGCGATTGATGGTGCTTCCTTCTGCTCTGACCACAATACCTGCCATTCGAAGAGAAACCTTGGCAGTTGAACCATTGTTGATGTTGACTGAGCACCAAATGTCTTGTATCTTATGTGCTCCATTCGAAGAAGCCACGACACCAGCAGCAAAATGGTCGACTGTGGTTCCAGAAGCAGTTACAGAACCTGAGATTTTGAAGTTGTGGACATCTTTTGTGCCATTGTGGTAGCCGATGAAAGCAGCATATTGCGTCGAAGCATCTGTCACAATCTTGAGATTCTTGATGCTATAGTTCTGTCCGTCGAATTCTCCGCTATGCTTGCTGGCATTGTTTCCCATCGGAATCCAAGAGCGATTTTCGAGGTCAATATCGGCTGTAAGTCGTGCATTGACAGAGGAATTGCCATTGTTTACCATGTGTGCGAGCCAGAACAACTTGCCACCATTATCAATTTCATAGTAGCCTTCGTTGTCTTTCTTGGCTGGTTCGTATGGGGCAGAAGCACAAGTGCAGAAGCCATTAACGTATTCATGCTCATGCGAACTGGGAGTTGCAATCACAATATTAGGAACTGTTCGAACTGAACCGCCACTAGGCTTATTGATGACGCCAGAACCAGTCACCCAAAGCGTTGACGAACCTCCACCGTCAAGATTGATGGCATCAGTCATGCCAAGGTCTTCAGCAAGACGAAGTAAGTTTGCCAACGAGAAACCTGTCGCGCCATCCATTCGCCCTTCTGTAATTACCATATATACTGTGCCGTCAGCGCATTTGCCAAGCATGGTGCGAGGATGCGGACCATAGAAACTTTCTCCACCAATATTGACATTCATGCTTACGCCATTTCGCCTGATTATAGGTCCGGAAACTATGTAACTGTCGTACTTGCTTCCCCAAGCTGCATGGTCGGCCGCTGTGTTTGCATTACTGTAAGGTTCTATCGAGAAGGTCCCGTCTTTAAAGCCTAAGACGCCATTACAACGGGCATATTCTTCAGGGGCAGTAGTTGCAATCTCAGTTCCGTCAACCCAAAGTGCCGTAGTCGAGGTGAGTGTCGACATGTTGAAATAGCTTCCGTTTATGGCAGCGGTAGCTCCAGCTTCAGCAGCAAGGCCGTCAGTTCCCGATGTGGAATGCTCTTTGACATAGAGCGAGGTGTTCATCGCGGCTTGAGCATATTTGGCAATCGCAACCCTTTGAGGAGAGCCGTAAAGGTCGGTAAAGGCCGCTTTTCCGTAAATCACACCATCGCGGCTTTGCCAGCCCCAATCGGCATTGGCAAGTATCGCAGTATAATCTGTTTGCGCAAGGACTGTGGCCGTTATGGCGAAGAGTGCAAACAGAATGGACAATCTGAATTTGAGAACAGTAGATTTCATGATAATAGTTGTTTTGTTTTATTTCCTGCAAATTTACGACTTTTAATTCAAAAAACAAAATAATAAATCATTTTGTCAAACGACCTACAGTTAAATCGCAAACATAAAGTGTTATGTTGGCCAACTTAACCTGTTATGTTTGCCATTTTAACGTGTTATGTTTTGAATTAAGCTATGGCTAATCTTGTCAGCAACTTACGTCCCCAAACAAGAACCAAAGCAAAGAGTAGGCGAGTAGAAAGAATCCAAAGTGCAGAGACACCTGCAGTGGCAAAGACCAGAGTGTCCTCCAGCATTGAATGATTCATGATAAGATGGTAATTCACTTCATCCGCTTCTTGCCTCGTAATCTTGCCTTCATCTTCCAGTTGAAGCATTACAGCCGAGCCATAACTGATGCCCAAAACATTTCCGACAAGCCAAAGATAAGCGGCATTACGAGGTAATCCGAAGAAGACCATCAAAGGTTCAAGCGGTTTCGTTAGTTTCTGCATCAGACCAAATCTTTCCATGAATCTCTGTATGAACATCAAGGCATAAATGATGGCAAAGATCATGATGCTCAACTTCACAGAAGAAAGTAGCCAGCCCTTCAACACATCTATTAATGAGGCTTCCGAAGATGAAAGGGGTAGGGCAGAGAAAGGTTCAGACAAATCAGGCAAAACAAGGTTTAGATAGACTGCTGCGAGCAAGGCTCCACAGATTCGCAGAAATCCCATCCTGAAAGGCTTTGAGCCAACTTTTTTGTTAACTGTACATTCTAGCGGCAAAGCATGGCAAATGAGTACCATGATAGCGATGATAGTGGTTTGTCGTAGAGTGAGTTCCATACTCATCATCACGGCTAAAGCAGCATAAGTAGTCGAAGTAGCTCCTGTAAGGAAAGCGATTGATGAAGCTCCAGGTAATCCGATGTGACAGAACAAAGGATTCAGCCATCCAGCACACCATTCAATCACACCATAATATTGAGCCAAACAGACTGCAAAAGATATGGGTATCATTATCTTAAGCAACCATAAAGTTGTCTTGACTGTTGGTCTTAAGCTATCCTTGACAATACCTATCATTTCCTTATTTCTCTGTTTCTCCCAAATTCCATCACTTCAACCGTTATTGCACGAAACCCTCTATTATTTGATAAATCCTACTAAACATAATTGCCATTATGATTTTTACAGATAAAAGTCTTTTGTCAGTTCTTGGTATTGCAAACTTCTGGTTCCATCCTTTGACATCAAACAAAGCACTTGCTCATCGCATATCATATTCTTTTTGGAAAAAGCAAGCAAAGTTCTTCGAGATGGTTTTTGTGCTGTTGTGTGAACCTGACAACGACGGATAAGATGCAAATCATTTTCCATGCAAAGTCCGACAATCTCTTGCACAAGTCCGCTTGGAACAATGAGTGAAAAGATTCCATTCTCGGCAAGAATATTGGAGACTTTCCTGATGAGCAAAGGAAACGGCAGACTCTTGTTGTTGCGAGCCAAAGCACGACTTTTATCGTCAGACAAAGTGTCTTCTGTAAAGAATGGCGGATTACAAAGAATTGAATCGAAAAGTTCCTTTGTTTCGAATGTGAGAATGTCTTGCAAAACGCACTCAACTCGGCTATTGAAGGGACTTTCAGCGATATTCTCTCGAGACTGAGCAACAGCTTCCTCATCAATATCTATGCCTAAGACTTTGGCTTCTGGATTCCTTTGTGCAGCCATCAAAGCAATAAGACCTGTTCCTGAGCCAATATCCAGAATTCTGCGTCCTTCAACACATCCCCAAGCTCCCAACAACACACCATCAGTACCAACTTTCATAGCGCATCGGTCATGATGAATGCAAAATTGCTTGAATCGGAAATAATTGTTGCTCATTTGGGGACTGAATATGTTGAGGAATCGGGATTCCAGAGAGTCTGTTTTGTGGTACATTTGTTCTTTAGGCTGCAAATTTACAATATTTAATTATATGCGCGCATGAAAATTGGCATTTTTTTTGTACATTTGCCGCGCTTTTGCAAGAATAAAGTTTGAAAAATGACCAATGAAATATATGTTTGAGAACAACAAGAAAACCTTTTCCTTCGTTGCTGAAGTGTCAGGCGAGACAGATAAACTGATGCACGCAAATCATGGTGGCGATATGCCCATCATCATGCTTCGCGACAACATCTTCTTTCCTGGAACAGTCTCCCCTATTACTGTTGGACGCAAGCACAGCATAAAGACTCTGAACAAGTTGGAGAGAACAGATGGTTTGGTAGCCCTTCTGACTCAAAAGGTTCCTGATACGGAGAATCCATCAATCGAAGACCTCTATCCTATCGGCGTTGTAGCCAAACTTGTCCACTCGATGAAAATGCCAGACGGCACTTTCAACGCTCTTTTCCAAGCATTTAATCGCATACAGATACAAGATTTGCGACAAGAAGCAGGCGGTTATGAGGGTATGGTTTTGAACATGACAGATGTGATGCCAGACCGCCTTGAACAAACAGAATACAAGGCGATGCTCTCTCTCCTCAAGGAACGTACACAAAAACTGATGAGCATCCTCGATGACTATCCTGATGAACTCATTCAGTACATCAACAACATGGAGCCAACCACCTTCATGCTCAATACGATATGCAGCTACCTGCCTCTCACTATCGAGCAGAAGTATCAGCTCCTCTCCTGCCCCACTGAATTGGCAAGACTGCAACAAGCCATTCAGTTCACCAACAACATAATCGAGTTGATGAAACTCAAGCGAAAGATTGAGAACAAGACTCGCAGCGACCTCGACCAGCAACAACGCGAATACTTCCTTCGCCAGCAAGTTCAGAACATCCAAAGCGAACTTGGTGACAAGGACGAGTCGAGTGTCAGACAAGAAGATGTCTCGAACCTCAGAAAGAAAGCTGAGGCGAAGCATTGGAGCGTGGAAACGGCAGAGATATTCAATAAAGAACTTGCCAAGTTGAACCGCATCAACATCCAGTCTCCTGACTATAATGTTCAACTCCAATATCTTCAGACAGTTGTTGGGCTTCCTTGGGATGAGTGCACTAAAGACAATACCGATATCAAAAGGGCTGAGAAGAAGCTCAATCGCGACCATTATGGTATGGAGAAGGTCAAGGAACGCATCCTCGAACACCTTGCTGTCCTGAAGATGCGTAAAGACCGCCAAAGCCCAATCATCTGCCTTTATGGCCCTCCAGGAGTGGGCAAAACCAGTCTTGGCAAGAGTATTGCAGAATCGCTTGGCAGAAAGTATGTCAGGATGAGTTTGGGCGGAGTTCATGATGAAAGTGAGATTCGCGGTCATCGTCGCACTTATATTGGAGCAATGCCAGGTCGCATCATCCAAGGAATGCAGAGAGCTGGTAGTTCGAATCCTGTCTTCATTCTCGACGAGATAGACAAAGTGTCTGTCGGCTCTGTTCATGGTGACCCATCATCTGCTTTGCTCGAAGTGCTTGATCCAGAGCAAAATGTGGCTTTCCACGACAACTATATCGACCTCGATTATGACCTCAGCAAAGTCATGTTCATCGCCACAGCCAACGACACAAGCACGATTCCTCGCCCCCTACTCGACCGCATGGAACTCATCGAGGTTGACGGATATATCACAGAAGAAAAGATTGAAATTGCCCGTCGACATCTTGTTCCAAAGAATCGTGAGAAGAACGGACTGAAGGAACATACTGCCCTCAAAATAAGCAAGCCTGCTTTGGAGTTCATCATCGAACGTTATACTCGCGAAAGTGGTGTGCGTGGTCTTGAAAAGCAGATTGACAAGCTTTTCCGTCGTGTTGCTCTCAAAGTCGCAAAAGAAGAGATGAAGAACGACCACAACATCTCGAAGGAGGAGGCTGAAGAACTGCTCGGCAAACCGATTTTCAGTCGCGACACTTATCAAGGTAATGGCTATGCTGGAGTTGTGACTGGCTTGGCTTGGACTAGTGTTGGTGGAGAGATTCTCTTCATCGAAACAAGTTTGAGTAAAGGCAAGGGAAGCAAGATAACTCTTACCGGCAATTTGGGCGATATCATGAAGGAAAGCGCTCTGCTTGCCCTCGAATACATTCGAGCTCATGCCGACAGATTGAATATTGACAGCCGTATCTTCGAAAACTACAACCTGCATATTCATGTTCCTGAAGGAGCTGTCCCCAAAGATGGACCAAGTGCTGGCATTACGATGGCAACAAGCATTGCTTCTGCCCTAACCCAGAGAAAAGTTCGTCAGGAATTGGCCATGACGGGCGAGATAACACTTCGAGGCAAAGTGCTTCCTGTAGGTGGTATTCGCGAAAAGATACTCGCTGCAAAACGAGCAGGCATCAAGGACATTATCCTTTGTAAGGACAACAAGAAGGATATCGAGGAGATACCAGCAGAATACCTCAAAGGCTTGACCTTCCATTATGCCTCAGACATTCAGGATGTGCTCGATTTCGCTTTGCTCGACGAGAAAGTGAAGAACCCAATTACCTTTACATTCGATGAGGAGAAAGAGAAATGACCTTTCAGATACTACAAACAGACTCGCAATCGAATGCTCGGGCTGGTCTTATCACGACCGATCACGGACAAATAGAGACGCCTATCTTCATGCCTGTCGGTACTGTTGGTAGCGTGAAAGGCGTTACTGATCGCGACCTTCATAATGAAGTTAAGGCGCAGATTATTCTGGGCAACACTTATCATCTTTACCTTCGTCCTGGCACGGAAATACTTGAGAAAGCAGGTGGATTGCATCGCTTCAATGGTTGGGACAGACCGATCCTGACCGATAGCGGAGGCTTTCAGGTCTTCTCGCTTGCAGGCATAAGGAAACTGACCGAAGAGGGTTGCACTTTCCAAAGCCATATTGATGGAAGCAGACACACTTTTACACCCGAAAAGGTGATGGATATTGAGCGCAGTATTGGTGCAGATATCATCATGGCGCTCGACGAGTGTCCTCCTGGCGATAGCGATTACAACTATGCCAAGAAGAGTCTTGGTTTGACTCATCGATGGTTGGATCGTTGCATCAAGAGACTTAACGAGACAGAGCCGCTTTATGGTTACCAGCAGAGCCTCTTCCCTATCGTTCAAGGTTGCACCTACAAAGACCTTAGGGAACAAAGTGCTGAATTTGTGGCTTCGAAAGGTGCTGACGGCAATGCAATCGGAGGATTGGCCGTAGGAGAACCTACTGAAGTCATGTACGAGATGATAGAAATCGTAAATGCTATCCTTCCGAAAGACAAGCCTCGCTACCTGATGGGAGTCGGCACTCCAGCCAATTTGCTCGAAGCAATAGAGCGAGGTGTAGATATGTTCGACTGCGTGATGCCTACCAGAAACGGAAGGAATGCAATGCTCTTCACGAGTCAAGGCATCATGAATATGCGCAACAAGAAATGGGAAGACGACTTCTCTCCCATCGACCCGGCAGGAACAACTTGGATGGACACTTTCTATAGCAAAGCATACCTGCATCATCTCTTCAAGGCACAGGAGTTGTTGGCACTTCAAATAGGCAGTATCCACAACCTCGCTTTTTACCTTTGGCTCGTTGGAGAGGCTCGAAAACACATCATTGCAGGCGACTTTTCGACTTGGAAAGTTGGAATGTTGAAACAAGTAACGCAAAGATTATAAGTGAAGAGGATTGACCGTTACATAATCGCAAAGTTCCTTGGAACCTATTTCTTTTCCATCGTGCTGATTATTAGCATTGGTGTGGTGTTCGACTTCAATGAGAACATCGACCGCTTCACTGAATCTGAGGCACCATGGAAGGCGATTATCATGCAGTACTATCTCAACTTCATCCCCTACTACGCCAACCTTTTCAGCGCTCTATTCGTCTTTATTAGCGTTATTTTCTTCACTACGAAATTGGCCGATCGTAGCGAAATCATCGCGATGATAAGTTCAGGCATAAGTCGCAAACGCTTGCTGTTACCTTACATGATTAGCGCTGCCATCATTGCCGCTTTAACCTTTTATCTTGGAGCAGAGGTTATTCCGCGAAGTAGTGTGAAACGCCTCGCTTTCGAGAACACCTACAAGAAGCGTGTCAAGAACCCTACTTATGCCGAAAAGGTTCAGTTGCAGGTCGATACTGGCGTGATTGCATATATGGAGCATTTCGATGGTGTGAGCAAGACCGGCATGCACTTTTCGCTCGACAAGTTCGAGAATAAGAAGCTTGTCTCTCATCTTTCCGCCAATACGGCAGTCTACGATACCTTGAGCGATGTCCGTTATCAATGGCATCTTAGGGATGTGACAATCAGAGAGTTGCGCGGAATGAGAGAAAAGATTACACACTACAATCAGGTCGATTCAGTCATCCGAATGGAACCGCGAGATTTCCTCTTTATCCGCAACCAACAGGAAACGATGACGAATGCCGAACTGAAAGACTATATAGAGAAGCAAAGGAATCGAGGGAGCGGCAATTTGAGCATCTTCGAGGTGGAGTATTACAAACGCTTTGCCTCGCCTTTTGCCGCATTCATCCTCTCGACCATCGGCATGTCTCTTTCCTCTCGAAAACGAAAGGGAGGAATGGGATTTTCGCTTGGAATAGGTATTGCCTTGAGTGCGACATATATCCTTCTGCAAGGCATTTCAGCAACCTTCTCGACCAATGCGGGCATGCATCCTGCACTTGCAGCCTGGACGCCTAACATTCTTTACACACTTATTGCCATCTATCTTTATAGAAAGGCACCACAATAATATGGATTTCTACGACTTAGACCTCAACGATTATGTCCTCGACGCTCTCGATGACATGAACTTCACCGATACGACTCCCATTCAGGAGCACGCCATTCCTCCCATTCTTGAAGGCAGGGATGTGATGGGTGTCGCTCAAACCGGAACGGGCAAGACTGCTGCCTATCTTCTTCCCGTCTTGAGTAAATTGGCCGATGGCGGCTTTCCGAAGGATGCCATCAATTGCGTCATCATGTCCCCTACTCGCGAGCTTGCCCAACAGATAGACAGCGCGATGCAAGGTTTTGCCTATTATCTTGAGGATATCAGCAGCGTGGCAGTTTATGGTGGGAATGATGGGGTTCGATATGAACAGGAGAAACGAGCCATGCAGAGCGGAGCGGATGTCGTGATTGCCACGCCAGGTCGTCTCATCAGCCATTTGAGTCTTGGCAATATTGACCTCAGCCGTGTGTCGTTCTTTATTCTCGACGAAGCGGACCGCATGCTCGATATGGGTTTCTGCGACGACATTCTTCTCATAGCAAAAGCATTGATGAAAGAACATCAGACCATCATGTTCAGCGCCACGATGCCTGGTGACATATTGAGCTTGGCTCACAGCATCTTACGCAATCCTGTTGAAGTAAAGCTTGCAGTAAGCAAGCCTGCCGACAACATTCGCCAGAGCGCTTATCTCTGCTATGAGCCGCAGAAACTTCAGGTCGTCAAGCACATGTTCGAGCAAGAACCACCTCATCGGGTTATCATTTTTGTGGGTTCAAAGAAGAAGACGAAAGAGCTTGCCATCAGCATCATTCGTGCCGGATACAATGCAAGAGCCATGCATAGCGACCTCAATCAAGACGAGAGGGACGAGGTGATGTACCTGTTCCGCAGTGGAAAAATTGACATTCTTGTGGCGACAGATATCGTGGCTCGAGGCATTGATATCGACGATATTGCCCTCGTCATTAACTTTGATGTGCCTCGCGACGAGGAAGATTATGTGCATCGCATCGGCAGAACTGCCCGTGCAGGTCGTGGCGGAAGGGCTGTTACCTTCGTGAACGACAAGGATATGCTCTTCTTCCGGCAGATAGAACGTTTCTTGGGGAAAGAAATCTACAAGGAAAAGACGCCCGAAGAGTTTGGCGAAACGCCTGCCTATCACTCTATTAACAAACGAAAGAAGAACTTTAGACACCATCATAACAAAAGAAATGTGAAGAATGGCAAGAAACCTAACAGGTGAGCAATATGCTGCCAGCAAATACATAAAGCTCGAAGTAAAAGAGTCGATGCCGCTCATGGAATTCCTGATGAAGGAGATGAGTGGTATTAGCCGCAACAAGGTAAAAGACCTGCTGCAAGGCCACGGCATTCAGGTGGACAGAAAGCTCGTCACGCAATTCGACTTCATGCTCTCGCCAGGGCAGACTGTTCTGGTGAGCCGCCACAAACGAAGTACGGAACTCCTGAACAAATACGTCAAAATCATCTTCGAAGACAAGGACCTCATCGTCATCGAGAAGTCCGCAGGCATTCTCAGCATGGCTTCTGCGCCTGGCCAGTATTGCGTGAAAACAATCCTCGACGAGTACTTCCGCAAGCGCCATTTCAACTGTACGGCTCATGTCGTGCATCGGCTCGACCGCGATACGAGCGGCTTGATGCTCTATGCTAAGAGTATGGAAATCAGGAAGATGTTCGAGGAAGATTGGCACGACATCGTATATGACCGACGCTATGTGGCTGTGCTTTGTGGCGAGATGAAGCAGGAGGGTGGAACGGTCCACTCGTGGCTCAAGGACAACAAGGCTTACATCACTTATAGCAGCCCTACGGATAACGGCGGGAAGGAAGCGATTACGCACTACAGACGCATTGCTACGAACGGGCGATTCACGCTTGCCGAAATGCGACTTGAAACGGGAAGAAAGAACCAGATTCGAGTTCACATGAAGGACTTGGGCTATCCCGTTGCAGGAGACGACAAGTACGGAAACGGCCTCAATCCACTTCACAGACTCGCCCTTCATGCCTTCCGACTCTATTTCTATCATCCAAGAACAGGAGAGCCTATGCAGTTCGAAACGCCCCACCCTACAAGTTTCACGAGAATCTTCGAACCCCAAAACAACAACTAATAAACAAAAACAATTATGAAAAAACTTCGTTCTTTCGCAGCCATTGTTGCTGCAAGCCTGACGCTCGCTTCTTGCGGGTTCGGAACTACGGGTCAGACCACTGCCGGTACTGGCGCAACTGCACAAACGGACGCTCTTGGCGCCATTCTCGGAGGTGTCGGACAGACTGGAGCCGGTGTTCTCGGCACGATTCTTGGCAACATTCTTGGCGGAACCACCAGTCAGCAAACTATTCTCGGAAATTGGACTTATGCCGGTCCGAAACTGGTCTTCGAGAGCGAAAACATCCTTTCTCAGATTGGCGGACAGGTGTTGAGCAACAACCTCGAGCAGAAACTGGGCTCTTATCTCGACAAGATGGGCTTCAAGGCTGGCAAATCCGTTCTGACGCTCAACAACGACGGCACCTGCGCTTTGAAGTTGAGCAACAAGACGTTGCCTGGCACTTACACATTCGACTCCGCATCCAACAAGATGACCTTGACAGGCGTGCTTGGTGTAGGTCAGATGACGTGTACCGTTTCCGTTCAAGGCGGACAGCTTCTCATGCTTTTCGATGCCGACAAACTGCTGAGCATCGCATCTGCCATCGGAGCAAAGAGTTCCAGCTCTCTCGGTTCTGTTCTGAGCAGTTACTCTGGCTTGAAGCTCGGTTGGGCAATGAGCAAGTAAGAAACGCGTATCAAAGCCAAAAGCGGCAGTCACTTTCGGAGCGGCTGCCGTTTTTTTGTGTGCAAATGAGAGATGCAAGGAATTGTCCGAGTGATTTTGATATTGTTTTCTCTCTCAAAATCGTTTGTCACAGAGAGCGCCTATTCTCCAAGGTGGAGCCTGTGGGTGATGCAGTCGGGAAGTTCCTCCTGATAGTGCGTGACCATTACAAGAGTCTTGTGCGGGCGAAGGCAGAACTGCTTGATAATCTGACGGATAAGACTACGGTTCCTGTCGTCGAGACCGTGAAGGGGTTCGTCCAGAATCAGCAGTTCAGGGTCTTTCACGAAGGCGCGAGCCAACAAGCAAAGACGTTGCTCTCCACTGCTCAACTGCAAGAAAGACCTGTCTGCCACACCCTCTACGCCAAAGACATGCATCCAGTCGAGGCACGTCTGCTTTTGTTCTGGTTTGGGACGAACATAAAGTCCGACTGAGTCGCTTAAACCACTGGCAACCACGTCGATAGCTGGTATATCTTTAAGGTAAGCTCTATGCATTTCCGGACTGACATATCCGATGTGTTTCTTGATTTGCCAGATGCTTTCTCCCGTTCCTCTACGATGTCCGAACAGCTCGATATTGCAGGCATAAGCTTGCGGATTGTCGGCACAAACGAGGCTCAGAAGCGTGCTTTTCCCAGAGCCGTTTGGTCCGCTCAGCGCCCATCGCTCGCCTTCACGAACGATCCAATCGAGGGGTTTCAGGATTGTTTTGCCGCCATATTTGATGCTCACATCCGTGAAACGAAGTATTTCTCCCCCGTCACGAGGATAGAAATCGCTCTTTTTGAGGTCGCGTACGGGCAGATTCGCAATCCAATCCTTGATTTCGTCGCTCAGTTTTGGTGGCGGAACAGCTGCATACTGCTTGCGATACGCCTCGAGCGTCATCTTCGGCATGAGTCGCAAGCCCTCTACCGGAAGGACGTGCGTGATGAAATCCGGGATGTCGTCGCGTTTGCTCAGAACAAGGATGACGAGCAAATCGGTCTCGCGTGTCAATGTCTCGAGCAAGCCACGGAAGTCCTTTCTCGCCCCTGCATCGAGGCCTATAAACGGGTTGTCGATGATGAGGACTCGAGGTCTTGTGGCAAGCGCCTTCGCCATTTGGAACCTACGCAACTCGCCACTGCTCAAAGAAATAATGTATTTGTCGGCAAACTCGTCGAGATGAAACACCTTGTAGAAAGAATTGCTTTTGAGTAGTTGGCCTACCGTCGGGCTGTCGTCTGGAATGTCGTGCTGGTTCCAGCGTTGCTGATAGTAGTAAGTGCCGTCTTGTTCGCCATAGGAATCGCGAAAGGAAATGTACTTCAGATTGTCGCTGACAAGATGCGATTGGCTTGGCGAAAAGTCGTATTGCACCTCGTTGAGCAGCAAAGGATAATGTCCCGTCAGGACCTCTACGAGACGCGATTTGCCAGCAGCATTATCGCCCACAATCGCGATTTGCTCGCCCTTCTCGATGCAGAGATTTATGGGCTCTGCCATTCGCCAAAGCGGATGACGGGTTACGCCATTCGTTATCCTAATCATTGACTCTATCCTTATTTTTCTTCACGAAATCTGCCCAACCTCGATATATGTGGTCGCTTTCCGGCTTTCCCATCTGCATGAAGTGGCAATAGGCAGCACCCAAAGCGTCAGTCGCGTCGAGGAATTTGCCCATCTCCTCCTTTTCGACATGAAGCATTCTGCGGAGCATATCCGCGACTTGCTCTTTACTGGCATTTCCGTTGCCCGTAATCGCCATCTTTATCTTCGATGGGGCATATTCCGTGATGGGCACTTGTCGATGAATAGCCGCAGCAATGGCAACGCCTTGAGCACGCCCCAACTTGAGCATGCTCTGGATATTCTTGCCGAAGAAAGGCGCCTCAATTGCCATGCAATCAGGCAGGTAGCCCTCGATGATGCTGCAAACCCGTTCGTGGATATGGCCCAGCTTCAAGTAAGGGTCGGCAAACTTGCGAAGGTCGATGACGCCCAAAGCCAGCATTTCAGCCTTCTTCCCGTCAACTCGAAGCACGCCATAACCCATAATCGTCGTGCCAGGATCTATGCCAAGAATGATTTGCTCCATCTCTTTTCGTTGTCTTTTGATGTGCAAAAGTACGAAATAAATGTCAAAAATGTGCAAAAAAATCAAAATTATTATGAACTATAGACCTTGAACTATGAACTTTTTCTTATCTTTGCAAAGCAAAATGTGTGAACAAAACAACAGAACGATGAAAAAGATACTTATACTTGCTCTAGCTGCATTCTTCGGCATGCAAGCTCAAGCACAGACTTTGAAACAGAAAGTGAACGTCAGCGAAGTGAAAGCAGTTGCCACCACAAAAGCTGAAAACTATGCTGAAATCACCTTCGACACGCTTCGTTACGACTTCGGCAAGTTCTCGAAGAACGAACCCGTCGTGCATTGCTCGTTCCCCTTCACAAACACAGGAACCGCTCCGCTCATCATCCATCAGGCTTTTGCCAGTTGCGGTTGCACCATTCCCACCTATACGAAGGAACCCATCAAGCCAGGCGAAAAGGGCGTGGTCGATGTCACTTACGACGGCACAGACAAGTTCCCAGGCCACTTCCAGAAGACCATTACCATTCGTTCCAATGCAGTCAACGAAGTGGTTCGCCTCACCATCGAAGGCATGATGGAATGAAAATAAGCCTCCCCTCGCTTCTTTTCTTCCTCCTTTCCTCCCTATTCGTTGAAGCGAGGGAAGAATGGAATCCCATAGCGCAAGAAGACGCAATCGTGACGAGCGGCAACGCCCGATTCACGATTCTTACGCCAAGACTCATTCGCATACAATACAGCAACTCGGGCCTCTTTGAAGACCGAGCCACATTTGCTGTCGTCAATCGCAATCTTCCTGTCCCTGCATACACCAGTACAGAAGAAGACGGCTACCTCGTTATTCGTACAGATTCCTTGACCTTGCGCTACAAGACTGGCTCCAGAATCCTGAAACAACACAAGAACAGTAGTGTCCTGGGCATCACTTTCCAGATGAACGGACGCCAAATCCTCTGGTATCCAGGTAAAGACGATGCCCTCAATCTGCTGGGAACCCAGCGAACCCTCGATGGTGATATTGGCGACACCCATCGCGTCTCACTCGAAAAAGGCTTGCTCTCGCGCGACGGATGGGCCATTCTCGACGAATCGCCAAGCACGCAAAGAGGCGATGGAAGCCGCTCTTTTCCATTCGAAAAAGAAGTTGACGGCATTCCTTGGGTAGGTAAACCTCTCGACGCAAATGCAATCGACTGGTACTTCTTCGGTTACGGCCATCAGTACAAAGACGCTCTTGGCGACTATGTTCGCATTGCCGGCCGGCAGCCACTTCCACCCAAATACATGTTCGGCTATTGGTATAGCAAATATCAGGCATATTCGCAAAACGACATCCAAAACTTGTTGCGAGACATGGAGAGCAAAGATGTGCCGCACGACGTCCTGATGATTGATTGCGACTGGCATCAGAACTCCTGGACAGGATGGACTTGGAACAAATCGCTCTTCCCCTCACCCGCCACGCTCCTCAACTGGATGCACACCCACAACACCAAGACTGCCCTCAATCTTCATCCGGCAGATGGTATCGGTTCGAGCGACGAAAACTTCGCCAAGATTCGAAATGAGATGGGGCTCGACGCAAGTGTCACGACTATTCCCTGGCAACTCGAAGACTCCACTTTCTATCGCGCTTTCTTCAAAAACCTGATGCGAGTCAGGGAGAAACAAGGCGTTGACTTTTGGTGGCTCGATTGGCAGCAAGACCTGACGAGCAGCTACATTGCGGGACTCGGGCAAACATTCTGGCTCAATCACGTCTTCTATAATGACATGAGACTGAACCGAACTGACCGTCGTCCCGTCATTTTCCATCGATGGGGTGGAATGGGAAGCCATCGCTATCCTATCGGATTCTCTGGAGATACGTTCGCCACTTATGGCACATTGCAGTTCGAAAGCTACATCACAGCAACAGCAGCAAACGTATGTTTCGGCTATTGGGGTCATGATGGAGGCGGTTATCTGCAACCAAACAACATCAGCACAGATCCTGAACTTGTATTGCGATGGATGCAGTTCTGTGTCTTTCAACCTATTTTCCGCACGCATGGCTCCAGTCAAAGCGGTTGCGAGCGTCGCATCTGGAAATTCTCGAATCTCGACCTTCAGAGGGAAGCCTTCAAACTTCGCTACACCCTTGTTCCTTATATTTATACTGCTGCTCGACAGGCTTACGACACAGGCGTTTCCATTTGTCGTCCGCTCTATTACGAATGGCCTGAAGAAAACAAAGCCTACACCATCGAAGACGAGTATCTCTTTGGCAACGATATCCTCGTTTCGCCCATCTCCACTCCTGCTTTTAGCGATGGAACAAGCGAACGCAAGACTTGGCTGCCAGAAGGATTCTGGTATGATGTTTGTCGCAACAGAATTTGCGAGGGAGAACAAACCATCGTGGACCAATATGGAATGGACGAAATCCCCTACTTCATTCGAGTTGGCAGCATCATTCCTTGCTATCCTCCCCTTTCGCATCTGAAAGCAGAACCGTCTTCGCTCATTCTTTGGGTTATTCCAGGAGCCAACGGTAAAGGAGAACTCTATGAGGATCAGGGCGATAGCGAGGCTTATAAAGATGGCGAGTTCGCGAAAACTCTCTTCAGCCAAACCCATTCTGCCGAAGGTACAACGCTCACAATCAATGCCAAAGAGGGCAATTACGATGGGATGATTCAGGAACGCGCTTGGCAAGTAGTCTTCTTCTCTGTTGAAGAACCAACGATTGTTAGCATCAATGAAGAAGAAACGACTGACTGGGTTTATGACGAACAATTGCGTCGTCTTACAGTCAATGTGCCCTCTCGTTCTTGCGCAGAAACGATAGTCATCAATATTCAAGATGAAGAAACAGGCCTCATTCCACTTCCCAAAAGAGAAGGAGAGCAGAAAGTATATGATCTTGGTGGTCGAGAAATGGTGAATGGTAAACTGCAAAAGGGTGTTTACATCCGGAATGGAAAGAAAATCCTTAATCCCAACAAACTATGAAACGCCTCTTGCTTGTACTATTTCTTGAATTTTCAATGTTCAATATTCAATGTTCAATTGCTCAGGACATGTCCCATATCTGGGCAGTCGGAACTGCTGTGCCTGGAGGCATTCAGGAGTTGACACCTTTCCCAAACAAGCAATTCAAATATACTGGTCGTCTCATCGAAGGAGGGACACTTTGTTTCCGAAATAAAGAATTGCCGACAGCCAGCGGAATCCGTTACCTAAAGCCCACTTATGAAGATGCATATGCCGTCACGAATGCAACACCTTTTACGCTTGCGATGGCTCGAGACTCGTTGGAAAGTTTTTGGGTTGTGCCTCTGACGGAAGATATCTATCGCATCACTCTAGACCTCAACAAAAAAACTCTGACGGGAGAACTCTTCCGTCCTTGGAACGAGCTGTTCATCGTTGGTGGCGCAACGGAATGTGGCTGGGTGACTTACACCTTCCTGCCTTTTACGAGAGACGAAAATGAAGTCTGTGCTTGGGATTGGACTGGTGATCTGAAAGAGCGTCAGGAGTTTGGCGAACCTCGTCGCTTCAAGTTCGAAGGACAAAATGCTTGGGAACCTAAAGCACTTCATCCATTCACCCAAGACGAAGACATCCTGCAAAGCACACAATTGATGGCAGGCACCAGCATCGACAACAAATGGAGCATTCGTCAGGAAGGCTACTATCACATTCGCGTCGATGTCTTTCGCGAGACTGTTCGAGCCGAATATCTTGGTCCCAATCTTCCTAGCGAAACAACTGGAATTGAGTCTTTGCAAACGGGAAATGACAAACGGACAAACGGACAACTGTACGACATTTTTGGCCGAAAAGTTGACCATCCAATAAAGGGAATTTACATAAAGGACGGTCGGAAAATCCTTGTAAAGTAACTTGAATAGAAACGACTGCAGTGACGTTTGCCAATTTCACGTGTGACGTTTGCCAATTTCACGTGTGACGTTTGCCAATTTCACGTGTGACGTTTGCAATCGTCAAGTGTGATGTATGCAATCGTCACGTGTGATGTTTGGGAACAACTCTAGTGTGTTTCTGAAACTTTTTTGTCAAAAAGCTTGGAGCGAACTGAAATAAATGCTAACTTTGCGCTACGAAGAACCATTATGTTTAACCCTAAACATTAACTCTATGAAAAAGTACATTGCTGAATTGATTGGTACATTCGTACTGACATTCCTTGGTTGCGGCGCAGCCGTGAGCCTGAGTTGTGGAACAGATGCTGCTTCTGTTGTCGGAACAGCCATCGCATTCGGTCTTGCAGTTGTTGCTATGGCCTACACCATCGGTGGTATCTCTGGTTGCCACATCAATCCTGCCATCACGCTTGGCTGCCTCGTGACTGGTCGTATCAGCGTTAAGGACTGCTTCGGCTACATGTGTGGCCAGGTCATCGGCGCCATCATTGCAGGTGTTGCTCTGTTCTATCTCTATCCTGGATCAGGTCTTGGCGCAAACGGCATCGGCGTTGGTTGCAACGGATGCTGGTGTGTAGCCCTCGCTGCTGAGATTATCCTGACGGCTCTCTTCGTGTTAGTAGTGCTTGGTTCTACACACAAGACAAATGGTGCAACTAACAACTTTGCAGGTCTTGCTATCGGTCTTTCGCTGATTCTCATCCATTTGGTGGGCATTTACTTCACCGGCACGAGCGTGAACCCTGCACGTTCCATCGGTCCTGCTATCTTTGCTGGTGGCGATGCTCTTACTAACCTCTGGATCTTCATCGTAGGTCCCTTCGTAGGTGCCCTCGTTGCAGCATGCCTCTGGAAGATTGTCGAGCCTTGCGAAAAGTAACTTAATACATCTTTTATAATATAAGAAACCGCCTGCGTTCCAAGCGTAGGCGGTTTCTATGATAATATGGAATACATGTCTCAGGAAGGCTACGACAAGATTGTAGCTGAACTACACGAACTTGAAACGGTGGAGTTGCCACGGGTGAAAGAAGCTATTGCAGAGGCTCGCGACAAGGGCGACCTCAGCGAGAACTTCGAATATCATGCTGCAAAACGTGAGCAAGGAAAGCTTTTAGGCAGGATTCGTTTCATGCAAAGGGTGTTGGAGTTTGCAAGGGTGATAGACAAGTCGAAGCTCCGCAGCGATGGCATCGGCTTGCTGAACAAGGTGGAGATGCTCAACCTAAATCAAAATACCACAATGACTTACACAATTGTAAGTCCGCACGAAGCAAACATGAGCGAAGGCAAACTCTCTATCAAATCACCCATTGCTCAGGCTCTTTTGGGAAAGAATGAAGGCGATGTGGTGGAAGTTCGTGTTCCTGTAGGCATCTTGAAACTCCGCATCGAAAGCGTTACACGTTGACGTACTTTTCAATTGCCTGAGCAACACCATCTCGATCATTGCTTTTTGTGACATAAGTTGCAGCTTCTTTGACTTGTTTCTTTGCATTGCTGGGAGCACACGAGATGCCAGCCAATCGCATCAAATTCAAGTCGTTATAACCATCGCCACAACAAAGGAGCTCATCTGTCTTGCCCTTTAGTTTTACTAGAAGTTCGCGTAGAGCTTCTGCTTTGTCTATTCCTTTAGGCATTATTTCGAGGAGGAAGCTCTCGCTTCGGCAAATGCTGAAGTTTGCTTCGAATTGTTTCTTAAGCCTTTTCTCTAGGTGCCAAAGTTTGCGAGGCGGGCCTGTGACAAGACATTTATGCTGAGGTTCTGTAATGGTCGAGGTGAAGTCATCCGTCTCGATAAGTGGCATCTTGTTGGCACAAGAGATATACTTCGACCTTCCCTCAGGTTTGCCTTGTATCACGATGTTGTTGCCTTTGTATCCATGAATGTGAAAGTCGACATCGAGGGCAGCCACAAGTTCTGGAATGACATGAAGAGGAATGGATTGCTCCTTGATAGCTTTCTTTTTTGCACAATCCCAAACAAGACTGCCATTGAATGCAATAATGAAGCCACGATGCTTCTGCAATTCGAGCTGCTCGGCAAAAGGCAGAATGCTATATAGAGGACGACCACTTGCAAGAATAACAGTTAGTCCTCGCTGCTGGGCTTCTATCAGAACTTGTCTGGTATGAGGCGTTATTTTCTTGTCTGTAGTGAGCAAAGTACCATCGAGATCTGCAGCAAGGAAACGTATCATTCGTCTTGAAGCTTAAGGATAAGTGTTGTGGCACCTATCGTGATGACTGACCCGTCTTGAAGTCGAATGCGATCTTGATCGCGAAGGATCTCGTTCATATAGAACGTTCCTGTTCCTGAAGGAGCATCGCGAAGGATGTATTGAAGCTGGCCGTCTTTTCCTTTTTGCACTCGAATGATGCAATGGCGGGTATCGAGACTTGGGTCAACCGTCTCGATAGGTTTGTTGATATTCGTGCCATGAACGTATCGGCCAAAGACGTTATCGCCCATTTCAAGCTGGATTTCCTGCTTAAAGTGGAACGCGTTCTCAACAACTACAACAGAGCCCAGATTCTCTTTCGGCTCTTCTTGTTCCCCATCTTCCTTCTTCGGCTCAGGCAATCTGATTGCAAATTGCTTGTTGCATTGGCTGCAAACGAAGACGAGACGTTGACCTGGTTGGTAGCGCGTCTCGTCGAAGACTGTGTAGTTGTTGCATTTGGGGCAACGAACTTTCTTCATAATGTTGTCTTTTTATTCAAGCGCTTTCACTTCGTCTTTTACTCGATATGGCCAAGCTTGGGCAAAGTCGCTGCATTCTGCTTTGTATTGGCGGATCTTCTCAGCCGCTTCGTCTTCGGTTGCGAAACCTGGTATGATGACGCGAACCATCTTTCCTATTGTGCAAGCTTGAGCATCGTAACCTTTTTCTTTGAGTTGAGCTGCAAAGTTAAGAGCGCGTTTGGGACTGATGGCACTTGCGAGAACTATTGCATAATCCTTTGGTGCGGTTTGTGCTGGAGCAACTTGCGGTTCTTCCTTTGCAACGGGTTGAGCTTCAACGGCTTTCGGTTCTGGCTTTACTGAAGGCAGGAACTTCGTGGCAAAGAACATTTCTGCTTGCTGACTCATGCCAGATGTGATGGATTTGCCGAAAGGTGATGTTATCGCGAAGAAGAGTAGAACTGAAGCTGCAACTGCCGAAGCATAGTTGAAGGCACGACGATTGATTCGGATTGTTATGGTGTCCTGATCTGCCTGAATGCTAGTCAGTTTCACTTTGTTCGCAGCCTGTTTCTTCGCTCTTTGCTGACGAACTTCGTGGCTCAGCTTTGCGAAGGGAACTGCATCAAGTCCATAGAACGAAGGAGATGCGATGCCTGATTGTTGCGGAATGAAGCTGATTTCGCCTGTTTCAGCATTTCGAAGCATATATCCCATACTGCCAAAGCTGACAGTTCCGTCTTCTTCGAGGGCTTGCGAGAGTTCGTCCACATACTCGAGACACATCATTCGCGAATCGTTTTTCGACAGATTGTGTATCTTCGAGAACGATAGGATGAAGTCCTCACCCTCTTCCTGTTCATTCCATTTGAAGGAGACGGTTCGATAAGGCGGCAGGAAGATGCCTTCCTCATCCACTCGTTTGCTGCTCATCTCTTTGACGATGAAGGTTCCCAACTGTGGGACACTTACTTCGTCGCGATGGAGAAGCAGGTATTCTATGTGTGTTGAAAGTTCTATCATTATTCTTTGTTAGCCTTAATTTGCTCAGCCACTTCGGGTTTAACCTTGTATCGTTTGTTCAATCCTTTAACGATATCGTTGGTGATGTTGAACTTTGGATTGGCGATAAGAAGGTTGTCTCCGGCCTTTACCAAAACGTAATCATACTTCTTGGTCTTGTTGTAACGCTTCAGGAACGACTGGATACTGTCGCGAGCTTCCTCGTTGATGCGAGCCTGTTCCATAGCGAACTCGTTCTGCAGACGGTCTGCCAGTTCGGCAAGATCGCTTTGTTCTTTCTGGATGGAGGCTTGAGCGCGTTCAAGCTCGTCGCGAGTGGTGAACTCGTTGCTCTCGTACTTTTTTTGGACGGAAGCTGCGTGGTTTTCCAGCGCTCTCTGCTTCTGTGCCAAAGTTTTCTGGATGTTGTTGCCTTTGCGGGTAAGGACTTCGCTATAGTCCTTGTAGAGCTGATACTGGCTCATCAGGGTGTCGAGTTCAACATAGGCAATCTTGAGTTCTGTTGTCTCTTCCTGCTGAGGTTTTTCTTTAGTCGTTGCCTCTTCGTTTTTGCTTCCACAAGCGCAGACGAGGAGTGTTGCAGCTGCAAATCCACAATAGGTCAGATACTTTTTCATAATCATATTTTATAGTTTATTTTGTGCAAAGATACGCTTTTTTTCTGTAAGACGAAAGCATTTTGGCAGAAAAGAATTTTTCGAGGGCCACTTCTTTTTGAAACAGACGGGCTGGAGTGGTTAAAAACGTAACACTATACGTTTGCAATCGTAAAACGTTATGATGCCAATCGTAACACTATACGTTTGCGATTTAACCACGTTAACTTTGCAGGCATCACTGGAGTCGTCTTCCGTCCTGACGCGTCAGAAGTCCAGATCTAGCTTGATAGGTTCGGCATCTTCCTGATTTTCAGGAGCTTCCGCCTTTCCCTCTTTGACGAATTTGAAGGCATCGGAAAGGGCTTCGCCAAACTTCTCGAAATCTTCCTGGAAGAGGAAAATCTTGTGCTTCTCGTAGCTTACTTGCGGCATATCCTGAGGTCCGCTCAGCATCTTCTTGCTTTCAGTGATGCTGAGATACATTTCCTCCTTCCGATTCTGCTTCACGTCGATGTAATAGATGCGCTGTCCCGCCTTCACAGTTCGCGAGAAAAGGATGTCGGCATCTTTGCCCTCAAAAGGTTTCTTCTCTGTTTCCATAAGTGCTCAAAGTGCTTTTGTCTGACAAAAGTACAAAATATTTATGAAATATGAAGCATTTCATTCTCTCATTTTTTCATTCTTTCATTTTTTTTTGTACCTTTGCACGCAAATAAAGATAAAAGCGCTCTATGATAAACCGAGAATTGATACGAATAAAGCTTGTGCAGGTGCTCTACTCCTATCTGCAGAAGGGAAGTCACAACCCAGATGCCTGCGAGAAAGAACTTCTGCTGAGTCTGGACAAGGCATACGACCTCTACAACTACCTTCTGATGCTTATGGTCGAGGTCAGCCGAATGTCAGTCCGCATGCTGGAAGTGCACGAAAACCGCAGCAAAAAACTCAAAGACGGCATCGTCTGGAGCCATAAGTTCGTCGACAACCGCTTTATCATTCAACTCGAATCCAATCGCCAGCTTCGCGATTACTGCTTAGAGCACGAACTCAGCTGGGCAGACCACGAAACCTTCGTGCGCGATTTATATAATAAGGTAGAGCAAAGCGACTTCTACAAGAACTACATGGAAGCCCAGACTTCCAGCTACGAGGAGGACCGCGAGATATGGCGACTCATCTACCGCCACCTCATCGTGGGCAACGAAGAACTCTCCGAACTGCTGGAAGACACGAATGTCTATTGGAACGACGACAAGACAATAGTCGACACCTTTGTCCTCAAGACCATCAATCGCTTCAAGGAAGACAGCACTTCGACGCATCCGCTCATGCCCGAATACAGAACCGATGCCGACCTCGACTTCGCAAAGAAACTCCTCTACAGAGCCATAATGGGTCAGGAACACTTCAACGAGCTCATCAGCTCCACGACTCGAAAGTGGGATTTCAAGCGAATCGCTCTGATGGACCGCATCATACTTCAGCTCGGACTAGCGGAAATAACGACTTTCCCAAACATTCCTCTCAGTGTCAGCATCAACGAATATGTCGATCTTGCCAAGATGTATAGCACTCCGAAAAGCGACAAATATATCAACGCCACACTCGACGCCATCTCCAAAAGGCTGATAGAAGAGGGAAAACTCGTCAAGGAAGAAACAAACAACCAATAATAAAACTATGATTACATTACTTCAAGCTCAAGGTGGCGGCGGTATGTCGTTCATCCTGATGATGGTGATTATCTTTGCCATCATGTGGTTCTTCATGATTCGTCCACAACAAAAGAGACAGAAAGAAATCCAGAACTTCCGCGCAAGCATTACCCGTGGCTCGAAAATTGTCACGGCTGGAGGCATCTACGGAACAGTCAAAGACATCGACGAAGCAGCCAACACGCTCAAAGTGGAAATTGCAAGCGGCATCTGCATCACAGTCGACAAAGGCAGCGTCTTTGCTTCTCCGCAGACAACCATACAATAAAAGAAGATGGCGAAAGGCAAGAAAACAATAAAGCAAATGGAGGACAAACTGTTCGGACACAAGAGTCACGAACTGCTTGTCTTTTGCTTCTTTCTTGTCGTTTCCTTTGGTTTCTGGCTCTTGCAAGCCCTAAACGAAACCCTTCAACGAGAGGTGCAAGTCCATCTGAAACTCGAGAATGTCCCCTCCGACGTTGTCATCATCGACTCGCTCCCTCCCACCCTCAGCGTTACCCTGCAGAACAGAGGTCTGGCTCTTGCACGACATAGCTTCTCGACCCTGTTCAGGAAAAACCGTCTGGAACTGGATTTCACCAAATTCGACACAGGGAAGAACGATGCGGAGGTGTATATCACATCTTCCGACATACAGAGAATGTTGGGACACATCTTTGTGCCTTCGATGAAGATACAGTCCTTCAGGCCAGACACACTTCGCTTTGCCTACAATCACGGCCTTTCGCGAAAACTACCAGTCAAGCTCGCAGGCAAATTCAAGGCACAACAACAGAACTACATTCAAAGCATTCGCGTAGAACCGGACTCCGTCAAAGTCTTTGCTCCAGCAGCAATCCTCGACACAATGCACGCTGTCTACACCGAACAATACCTCTTCGAAGGACTTCACGAAACAGGCAGTTTTCAGGTTCCTTTGCGAGGACAGAAACTCCTGAAATATGATCCGTCGAAGGTCAAAATCAGAGTGGGCGTAGGTTATTACACGGAGAAAACCGTCGAAGTGCCTGTCATCGGACTCAACTTCCCAGCCGAAAAGAAGCTTCGCACCTTCCCAGCTCAGGTCAACATCACTTTCAGGATTGAGTCAGGACGCTATCATAAAATCTCTTCCGAAGACTTTGTGCTTGCCACGACCTACGAAGACTTGCTCGACAACACAGAAAACAGCAAGCTTACCTTGCGGCTGAAAACCGTTCCAGAAGGTGTCTCTAATGTCAGGATATCACCCAAAGAAGTCGATTATCTCATCGAACAAGTTGCTCAGGAATAGCAATAAATTAATAATGTATAATGGCAAAAACGCTCGGTATAACTGGTGGAATTGGTAGCGGAAAGAGTTACATCTCTACCCTACTTCAGCAACAATTCGGCATTCCCGTCTATGATTGTGATGCCGAAGCAAAGCGACTTACAGCCACTAACGAGGAGATTCGCCAGAAACTCATCGCGCTTGTCGGTCCTGAAGTGTTCGAAGGAGGCGAACTCAACAAGCCACTCCTTGCCGATTATCTCTTTGCCAATGTCGAGAACGCCAGTCAAGTCAACGCCATCATCCATCCAGTTGTCTTGAAAGACTTCGTTAAATGGACTTCCATGCAAGAGCATCAGGAACTTGTTGGCTTGGAAAGTGCGATTCTTTACGAAAGCGGCTTTAACGAAAAGGTTGATTATGTCCTCTTCGTCGATGCTCCAAAAGAGGTCCGACTCCACAGAGCAACACTTCGAGACTCTGCCTCCAAAGAACAAATAGAAGCCCGAATGAAGATGCAACAGCCTGAACTTCATCGCCTTCAAGCTGACTTCATCATCGATAACGGCACGAATGACGACACAAGATTACAGGAACAATTAAAACATATAATAAACAGAATAACATGCTCGAAACAATCTTAGCAATCTCCGGAAAACCCGGACTTTTCAAACTTGTCTCTAGAGGTAACCACAACCTCATTGTTGAAACGCTCGACACACAGAAGAAACGTTTCCCAGCCTTCGCTGCAGACAAAATCATCTCTCTTGCCGACATCGCTATGTACACAGATGAAAAGGAAGTACCTCTTCGCGAAGTCTTGAACAACATCAAGGCAAAAGAAGACGGGAAAACAACCTCCATCGACTATCGCAAAGCATCAAAAGAGGAACTCTTCGCTTTCCTTGGAGAGGTCCTTCCAAACTTCGATGGTGACCGCATCTATCCAAGCGACGTCAAGAAACTCATTCAATGGTATAA
>JAGCXU010000171.1 GCA_017961145.1 Bacteroidaceae bacterium
AAACCCTACAAGAAATCGGCAACACAGCGAACCATCACCCCCATGCTGGCTTCGGGAGCAACAATAAAGTTGCCGAAACTCAGAAACAGCATTGAGACGGACAAATGTTGCTACAGTCCCGGAGAAACAGTTACCCTGAGCATGACCGGGACTTTGCCTTCTGGAATGCGCGTTCGCTATCGTTTCCTAGGCGACATCATAGCCGACACTTTGCTTTCTGCACGCACTTGGACATGGACGACTCCGCCTGAAGATTTCCGAGGATACTTGGCAGAAGTCTATCTTCCCGAGGAAGATTGCGACAACATCTATGCCACGATTGCCATCGACGTCAGTTCCGACTGGACGCGTTTCCCGCGTTATGGCTTTGTAGCGACTTTCGGGAATGACAAAACAACCACCAAGACAAAGACAGAAATGAAGTGGCTCAGCCGTTGTCACATCAATGGTGTGCAGTTCCAAGATTGGCATTACTGCCACGATTGGCCGTTAGGCGGCACCCGACAAGACGGTTTGTGGACAAGCTACAAAGATATCGCCAACCGGACCATCTACACGTCTGCCATCAAGAACTACATCAAAGCGCAACACGACCGAGGCATGAAGAGCATCTTCTACAACCTTTGCTTCGGCGTACTCGACGGTTGGGAAGAGCGAGGCGTTAAGTCCGAATGGTTCATCTTCAAAGACCAGAACCATACGACGAAGGACCAACACGACCTCCCAGAATCGTGGAAGAGCGACATCTACCTGGTTAATCCCGCGAACGAAGATTGGTTGGCGTATCTGGCAGAACGCAACGACGAGGTATATAGCTTCCTCGATTTCGACGGCTACCAAATTGACCAACTTGGTGGACGCGGGAATGTCTATGATTATAACGGGAACAGCGTCAATCTTCGGAACGGATTTGCCACCTTCATCAACTACATGAAGAACCGACACCCCGAGAAGCGGCTCGTGATGAATGCTGTCTCCGGGTGGGGTGTCAGCCAGATTGCCGGAACGGGAAAGGTGGATTTCCTATACTCTGAAGTATGGGGAAACCATGCAAACAACAGCCTGACAAGCGGAGAAGGACGATTTGCCAACATCAAGAATGTCGTCGATGAGAACCTTAGTCAAAGTCCAACCTTGCGTTCTGTACTTGCTGCTTATATGAACTACGCCAGCGACGGCAAAAACTTCAACACGCCTGGCATCGTCATGGCAGATGCCGTCATGTTCGCCCTCGGCGGTTCGCACCTCGAACTTGGCGGCGACCACATGCTCTGCAGAGAGTACTTCCCCTATGCAGGCATGAAGTGGCACAGCCAATTGGAGGACTGGATGACGCGCTACTACGACTTCCTCACGGCATACGAAAACCTGCTGCGCGACGAATGGAAGGAGAAGACGAATGTCAAGGCGACGTGCTCCGACGTAACCATCAATACATGGGAACCCGTGGCGAACCAAGTGACGATGCTCGCCAGGGAAGTGAACGGCAGGCAAGTTATCCATTTGCTCAACTTCACGCACGACGAGACATCGACCGACGTTAGTGACGACTACATGCTTTGCTGGCACGATAACGAGGCGAAACGCCCTTGGCCACAACGTTTCGAGGACCTTTCCATCAAACTGACTGGCATGACGGGTATGGGCAAAGTTCGTCGCATCTGGGTTGCCTCGCCTGACTATTGCGGGGGTGCCATGCAGGAGTTGACGGACTACAAATACACTTCCTCGAGCGGCACGATTACCCTCACGCTGCCTTCTTTGCAGTTCTGGACGATGATTGTCGTCGAGCCGGAGACTGCCACAACGAAGGATAATACTTATTTCGCGCCGTCAACCAACGGCGAATCGCTCGTTCCAGGCATCCCCTCATCACTCCAAGAGACTTCTTCCAGCACACGTTCTTGGAACCTTCAACTCGATGAGGAAGTCTTCGAAGCACATGCCGACATTCCTGCCGGTACGCTAACTTTGCAAAGAGGAAACGAAGATGGGATTCTAGTTCTCCCCCTAAAAGGGGGCGAGGAATCTTTTACTCCAGCCGGTCTCCCTGCCACAAAACGCACTCGTGGCATTCTCATCAGCAAAGGCAAAAAGGTGCTCCAATAGACACAACCTTTATCTTTTTTATCTTAAAAACAAAAAAAGTTGCTCGTTCAGCGTGACATTTCGCCTTTTTGTGTCTATATAAGGTAAAATGACAAACGACGATAACATCATCATAGAGCGCATACGAGGCGGCGAGACAAGTGAGTTCGCACAGCTGGTAAAGCGTTACGGCCCATCGCTCATGGTGTTCGTCGGACGTATCGTCGCTGTGCAAGAGGACACGGAAGACGTGGTGCAGAACACATTCGTCGCAGCCTACCAGCACCTGAACGACTACGACTCGCAGAAGGCATCTGTCTCGACTTGGCTCCAACGCATTGCCTATCACGAAGCACTCTACCATCTGCGAAAGCGAAAACGACAGGTGATGCTGCCGCTCAACATAAGTGATGACATTCCCGACGAGTTGCCAGAAGACACAACAGCACAGCAACTGGACGAAGCCATACAGCAACTCTCACCCGAAGACCAGATGCTACTGCAACTCTTCTACTTCGACGGACGCTCGCTAAAAGAGATTGCCTACATAACAGGCAAAGCTGACGACTCTCTCAATCGCGAAGTATCAAGGCTCAGCAGCCAGCTTCATCGAATTCGTCAAAAGCTCAGTATCATCTTAACACACAGGAACCATGAATAACGACAAACTTTTCCGCCAGGCCCTGCAACGGCAGAACGACCGAGCAGCAAACATGAAGATGCCCGACGACATGGAGCAAAGGGTGATGAAAAGCCTTAAACCCCAAGCAACGAAACGCCGTTGGCTCTATCCTATATCGGCAATTGCTGTCGCTGCTTGCGTGCTTCTGCTCATCATGCTGGGCATCGAACAGAAGCATCAGCCTAAGCAACTCCCAGTAATTGTAGAAGAGGTGACGGAGCCTAAAAACGAAGTGCAGGAAAACACGCTTAAGGTCGTCGAAAAAGATAACGTGGATAAATCGCAAACTTCACACGTGAAGTTGGCAAACATCACACGTGAAGTTGGGCAACTTCACACGCGTCGTTTGAAATCATCCCAGCCTACGAAGAAAAGCAGCAAAGCAGTCAAGGTAGAAGAACCCTTGCTTGCTGAAACTGAGCCTATGCCTGAAGAGACAGAAACGACGCAGGAGTACCTTCCTACAGAGCCTGACCCTTTCCTTTTGGCTGCAGCCTTTTCGCAGGATATCCGCTCTCGTGGAGAACACCTCTATCAGGAAGTAGCTCAAATGATAAATAACCAATAAAAACATAGAACAATGAAAAAGATTCTTACCTTTATGCTTTTGGCAGTCTTTACTGCCACAACTTATGGACAGCAGCCAAATGTCCGCCTCACTCAGTTGGAACAATACCTGCCGACACAATACATTAATGTCAACAAGCGACAGAACAATAGCGCAGGAGAAATCACTTACAGGATAGAGACTGGTGGCGGCTACATCACAGGTGGATGGAAATCCTATTTCAAGAAGGAACTGAGCGAAGAAGAAAGACAACAGCGTGTCCTTACGGTTAATAGCCGCATTACTCAAGGGCGTCAGAAAATGGAGGGAGTCATTGATTACTTCCGCACAACTTTCGCCAGCTTAGGCAAGGATGCTCCAGAAAGCTACTTGTATGAGTTCCACAAGAACGGCTTGGACACCATCAAGTATTCCTATATGGGGCCTTCCAACGAATTTGCCAACTTCGAATACCACAATAAACCCTATAAAAACAATGACAATGGGATTATTGACTATAGCGACTATTACTACTCTTACTATCACTCTTATACTGTTCCCACAGGCATCAAAGAGGAAGACATGAAGCCCTTCGACGGCAAAGCTTTCTGCGAACACATCCAGCCTGTTCTGAAGAAGTTCATGAAGCTGAAAGGAGCGAAGGCTTATCCTGTGCATTGGCAGCACGACGAAGGATTTGAGAATGACAGAGATTTCTTTATGACACCCAAATATGGCCGTGACAAACATGAATTCGAAACGCATCCAGGCCTTGTTACTGGCACGCACTATATCATTCCCTCTCAACACGAAGCCGAAGCAAAAACCCTGTACAAGGAACTGGATGCGCTGGCACACGACTACGTTAACAGTCATCCCGAACAGCCCTACTCCTATAAATTCACCACTGAATTCGCAGGATCAGATAGTAGCCATGCTATTCATGGGCTCCCCGACATGGTAAAAGGACACATCTATAACGGCAGCGACGAGTTCTTCCTTTGCTGCAAACGTGAACGGGATGGCAGCTACCACATCCTCACCCTCAACAGCAAGGGCGTGTACTGGGTTCCTGTCGACTATGCCATCCTGAAGAGCTACATCAACGGAGAGAAGACTTACCTCAAAGGTATGGAGCCTAAAGGAAACAAGAAATAAAAGAAAATCTCGTTTTAGAAATTAATAAATTGGTGCGCCAACCTGCTCCTGCGTCGCGAGATGCGGGAGCTTTATTATGGTAGCAAGCAAAATGACGCCGAGGAACGAAAAAAGTCAGACAAGGAGCGGGATATTATCCGCTTTTTGTCGTATAACAGATAGAAGCAACCATTCAGAAGACCAAAAGTGAAGACAGACGAGCAGATTGTGGAAGCCGTGAAAAGCGGTCGGCGCGAGGGACAAGACCTGAAGGTCGGCCGATACGGACAGGAGGTCTTCGCCATGATTGCAAGGCAGGTTCCCAGCGTGATGGATGCTGAGGAGCTGACGCAAGACACCTTCCTGAAAGCTTTCGCTGCCATCGGCCACTATGACCCGCAGCGGGCATCGCTCGGCACATGGCTCTGCCGCATCGCCTACCGCCTGACACTCGACTTCCTGAAGCGCCGCCGACAGTTCACCGTCTCGATAGAAGACACGGAGGTATGGCAGACAGACATCACGGACGAGCAACTGGAGGCAGAACTCTCAACAGGGAACGAAGAACGCATACAAAGGCTTGAACTACTGATTGACGACCTGCCGTCCAACGAACGCCTGTTGCTCACGCTCCACTACTTCGAGAACAGAACCCTGGACGAATGCTCGTACATCATGGATGCCACACCTCGTGCCCTGGCTAACCGCCTCTACAGAATACGCAAGAAACTATACAAGCAACTCAAACAACTATGAAAACACCGAAAGATACTGACCTACGCGAAGCCCTCCGACGCAAATTTGAAGGCGAGCCGCAACTTCCGGCAGACTTCATAAAAAGCCTCACCTCGAACCCCTCTCCGAGGAGAGGGGAACTAAAGTTCTCCCTCATATGGAAAATAGGGGGAGGCTGCTGCATTGCCATCGCTGCCAGCGTGCTCTTGCTCATCATGCTTAACATAGGAAAGCAACAGCCAGAGCAACAGACGCCTGTCGTTGCAGAAGTAGTGACGGAGCCGCAGCCTATTATCCCTGACGAACCTGTTGAACACGCCAATCCTACTAAGTCTATTATACCCGTCAAGGTCGCCAAAACAGCTGCACCTAAGAAGCAACTTGCCGAGGCAGAGCTTCCCGATACGCTCGGGCAAGGTATCTTCGAGTCGGAGGAAAACGTTCGGCTCGCCGTGCAGATGCTTAGCGAATGCGAAGCCACCATACACCACGAGGAGCAACAAGTGAATAACAGAATCATAGAAACAACGTTCAATGCCTTGCCACAAGCTGAGAATGCCTTGCTTGTCACCAACGAGAACGGCGACTTCGAAGTGATAGAAGTCAGCGAACAAACTGCCATCGAAATATAAACCCTTAAACTAAATAGAAAATGAAAACTACAGCAAAACTCGTGACGCTCTTCTTGCTCGTCCTCACTTCAAGTCTCAAAGCGCAGGAAGA
>JAGCXU010000172.1 GCA_017961145.1 Bacteroidaceae bacterium
AAGCAACTCGATGAGCGTGAGCTCATTACGGAAGTGATCGAACACGACTACATCTTTATATAATATATAGAGCATGTCGGGCGCGTCGTTTTCCGGCTGCGTTTCGTCCTTGACGGCGATGTTCTCGAAGTAACGGACGGCATTGAAAGTCGTGTAACCATACAATCCGCAATAGTTGACGTCGTTGCCCTCGATGTTGAAGCAAGCGAGGAAATCGCTGATGAGGCGTGCCGTGTCGTAGCTCTTGCCGATTTTGAAATGCTCTTCTGTTCCGTCAGGAAAGCGACAGAAACCTATGCCGTGCTCGATGCTGACGCTGGCGATGGGGTGCAGAGCAATGAAGGACTTTGCGTTTTCACCGCCATGATAGTCGCTGCTTTCCATCAGCGCGCTTTGCGGATAAGCGTCGCGCACCTTCAGATAAGCGCTGACGGGCGTGATGAGGTCGCCCAAAATCTTCTTGCTTGCAGTGTGGAAATGGAACTTATATGCGCTCATAATCAATCTCGTCTTTATGGTTAAGATAGGTTGTAAGGTCTTTGTCGCCGCGACCGCTAACAGTAAGAACGACCACATCATCCGTGTTAAACTTCAACTTGGGCAACAGAGCGAGGGCATGACTGCTTTCGAGTGCGGGGATGATTCCCTCGAGTCGCGTGAGTTCGAAGGCAGCTTGCAGAGCTTCGTCATCGTTGACTGAGAGCACTTTCGCCCTGCCTGTTTCGAAGAGGTTGCAGTGCATCGGACCTGTTCCAGGGTAATCCAAACCTGCACTAATGCTGTAAGGCTCGATGATTTGGCCGTCGTCGGTCTGCATCACCTTGATGCGACTGCCGTGCAGAATGCCGACAGTTCCGATGTTTAGGGACGCCGCAGTCATCTCCGTCTCCATTCCTTTGCCCCCAGCCTCGCCGAGAACAAGCTTCACACGCTTGTCGTCGAGGTAATGATAGATTGTGCCTGCAGCATTACTTCCACCGCCAACACAGGCGATGAGGTAGTCGGGCCAGTCGCGACCAACCTTTTCCTGAAGTTGGAACTTTATTTCCTTGCTGATGACGCTCTGCAGTTTGGCGACCATTTCGGGGTAGGGATGAGGTCCGACAGTACTGCCTATTATATAAAAGGTATCGCTTGGATGGCAACACCAGTCGCGGATCGCCTCGTTTGTTGCGTCTTTAAGTGTCTTGTTGCCGCTCTCTACGGGATAGACTTCGGCACCCAGCATCTTCATTCGTTCCACGTTAATGTGCTGACGCTCAACGTCTAAGGCACCCATGTAAACACGGCAAGGCATTCCCATCAAAGCGCAGACGGTAGCCGTCGCGACACCATGCTGACCTGCTCCTGTCTCGGCAATAATGCGCTTTTTGCCCATTCTTTTGGCCAAAAGGATTTGCCCAATCGCATTATTTATCTTGTGAGCACCCGTGTGATTCAAGTCCTCGCGCTTCAGATAGAGCTGGCAGCCGTACTTTTCACTCATGCGACGGGCATAGTAGAGGGGGCTTGGCCGACCTACATAGTCGCGCAAAAGTTGATAGTATTCCTGCAGAAACTCCTCACTATCAATGATTTCCTGATACCTTTCACGCAGTGCCTCGAGTGTCCCATAAAGGATTTCGGGAACATAAGCACCGCCGAACTGACCGTAATACCCATCCGGTCCTACAGTATATGACTTCATCTCTTTACCTCTTAAATACGTTATCCAAGTGCAAATGTACGACAATGTGAGCGAAAAACAAAGGGAAAGAATAAATTTCTTTCCCAATTTGCTTAGAAACGTATCGCGGTATGTTTGCAAACTTAACGTGGTTAAATCGCAAACTTAACGTGCCACGTTTGCAAACTTAACGTGTTACGTTTGCCATCATAACGTGCCACGTCTTCTGGGAAGCAAAGTTCCCTTAGTCCTTCAAGGTGTAGACGACGGTCGTGACGACGCGGACGTTCTTGATCCAAGGCGTGTTCTGGTCGCGGTCGTCAATGCTGAACTGACCCTGATCGGCCGTGCGAATCTTGCCGAGCTCGCTGTCGGAATCCTTGGCGAACTGTTCTGCAGTCTTTCGCGCATTCTTTGTGGCTTCGGCAATCATCTCAGGCTTGATTTCGTTGAGACCTGTAAACTCGTAGCTTACGGGCGAATCCTCGCCGTACTCATTGCCGACGATTGTTACGCCCTCACGCATCAGACTGGCCTGCTTGCTGACCAGCTTTCGGACGAGATCCACGTTCTTGCTCACGACGGTCACAACGCAATTTGCTTTGTAACGGTAACGAACCATCTCGTTCGAATAGCTCATATTGGCCTGCTGGTCAACCATAACGGGCGGAGCAAGCGATATCTCGTCCTCCTGAATGCCGTTCTTCTTCAAGAAATCCACAACGATGCGAGTGTCCTTCTCGATGCAATCATAGATTTCCGACGGGTCGTTGCCCAGTTCCTTGAACTTCAAAGGCCAGGTCGCCTTGTTCGCCTTCACCTCTTTTTCCGAGAGACCTTTGGCCGTTACGGTGCGGTCCATCTCCTTGAACTGCACGATACCTTTCCTGATAGCCCCTCCTGCCAGGAAGAGACCGAGAGCGAGAATCAAAGCCTCGCCCCAATACTTAAACTGAATAGACTTCATAAACCAAAGTGTTTAATTTGGCTGTAAAGTTACGCTTTCTTGTCGAATTATTCGATACATTTAGGGATTTTCTTTCATTAGAAAGTGAAAAAAGTGTCGTAAAGTTTTGCAGGTTTCAAAAAAAGCTGTACCTTTGCAACCGCGTTTCAGAGGAAAGGCATTCTTGGCAACCCTAAAAAGGAGCCAAAATTATTGGAAAGAACACATTAGTCTGGAGAGGTGGCGGAATTGGTAGACGCGCTACTTTGAGGTGGTAGTGCCGCGAGGCGTGGGAGTTCGAGTCTCCTCCTCTTCACACAATGTCAGGCGGAAATAGCTCAGTTGGTAGAGCACAACCTTGCCAAGGTTGGGGTCGCGAGTTCGAGTCTCGTTTTCCGCTCGGAGAGCAAACGAGGCTCAAGGTGTTAACAAACATCGAGTCTCGTTTTCCGCTCAAACGAGCTCAAGGTGCTAAGCACAGAGTCTCGTTTTATTTTGCCCAGGTGGCGGAATGGTAGACGCGCGCGTTTCAGGTGCGCGTGCCGCGAGGCGTGCAGGTTCGATTCCTGTTCTGGGCACAAAAGAAGGCTGGTAACCGTTTGGTCGCCAGCCTTTCTTGTTATTGCTCTTCGTGGGTGTCAGTACAGGACAGCTCCGCCGTTGGGTAGGACGGTCAATTTCACATTGCCTTTCTTGTCTGCTTTCAAGGGAAGCGACACCGTATTTGCTAAGTCACCTTCATCTGTGATGAGGCTCTTTACATTATACTCATTGATGTCGAGCGTCAGATTGAGTGGCTCCTTCTGGGCATTGAGGGCAGCTATGTACCAATGTTCGCCGTGTCGTCGTGCCAGCACTACATAACGACCAGGATAGCCGTCGATGAAGCGCGTCTTGTCCCACGTGGTGGGCACTTGCTTCATGAAGTCAATCTCGAACTGCGGCTGCTCGGTAAGGTTGCGAGGCGTGAGGGCGAAGTTCTGCCCACTTGATTGGAAGACGATGGCAGTGGCGAGTTCGAAGGCATCGGAGGTTCGGCGGGTGTTTCCCTTGTCTGGGTCTTTGTGTAAGCGTTTCTGAAGAACAGTCCCACCATATTCCATTGAGCCAACTGCATTGCGAACGAAAGGATGCAGGCATGCGTGGCGAGCTTCCATCTCACAGAAACCTTGGCTGAAGTAAAGGTTTTCGCTGGCAAGTACGGCTTCCGAGCTGCAATAGTTAGGGTACATCTTCTCCCATCCTCGCGGCAGAGTGCAGCCGTGGAAGATAACCTGAATGCCAAAGTCATTAGCGTCGGAGAGAATACTTTCATAGAGACGCATGGTCTCTTGCTTGTCGCCGCCGAAGAAATCGACCTTGATACCAGCCACACCACCATCGCGCAGCCACTTCATCTCCTGCTTGCGGACGATTGAGTTGTGCATGCACTGTCGGGCACTTTGCGGAGCGTCGTTCCATCCGCCATTACTGTTGTACCACACCCAAGGCCGCACGCCTTTCTCCTTGCAATAGGCAAAGAGTTTTTCCATGCCCTTGCGTCCGATGTTCTCGAACCAGCCACCGTCGATGAGGCAGCCTTCCCAGCCGAGCGAGGCGGCAAGGTCGATAAACTTCACCTGGTCGTCGTAGTTGATGCTCGGGTCTTGCCAAATAATCCACGACCAAGTGTTGCGCGAGCCCTGATAGTCGATGCTGGGTTCATAGAGTTGCTCCACGACGTCCCACATGATTGTGGTCTCGACGATGGGCTTCAGCGTTGGGCCGAAAGTGAGGGTGCGATAAGGAGTCCATTGCGTCATCCAATCGTAGGGAGATATGTTGCAGTCGGCCAGTCCCATCTGTGCTCCTGTGCTTCCGAAGCCGTTGTTCTCGCCCTCCATAGGAAAGGCGATGGTGAAGAGACCATTTGGCGTGGCATCGCTTAAATGACTCCCACAATAGTTACTACTTACGCCAGTTTCGCTGATGAGAAGCCATCCTTTATCTCCCTCATGGAAGAGGCAAGGGAAGGTCCAACCTTGGCCATACTGACTGCGTTTAGTGATGGGTTCGTCCCAGATGTATCCCTCTTCATAACTTGGCTTTGTTTGCATCCATCCCACCATCGGGTCGCTTTGCGGACAGATGAAGGCTGTGGCATCTGTAGGCAAACGGAAGCCCGAAGCCTCGCCTGTCACAACGATTGCTGTGGTCTGGCTTCCTTGTCCTTGCACAATGCGGTAACTGTAAGCGATGTTATTGTTGAAGACGCGGAAACCCACCATCATCATCAGTTTTCGCTTTTTTGCTTCGGGATTGGTGAGCATGAGGACGAGACCATTCTCTTCGGAACTTATCTCACTTTGCTTGCCTTGTCGCAAGTGATACTGCTGCTTATGCGTTCCTCCTTCAGGTTGTACCTCTTGAATGAAAGTGAGGTCTTTGCTCAGGTCGGCTACGTTGGTGTAGAGGCCGAGGGGCGAGTCGAGGAGCATCGGCACGTCGAGCGTGTCGGGCACAGTACCTTTCTTCTTCGTTTTAACGAGTTGTCGATAGCCAGCAGAATAGGTGAGTCGGCCGTCTTCGAGTTTCACATCGAGATAGGTAAGACCGTCTGGTGACAGAATTCTCTCTTTCTTCGCCATCATGCAGAGAGGCAGAAGAAGCATGGACAAAAGTGTCCATTTCGCACTAATAAGGTTTCGTTTTAACATATTCTTAATTCTTTTGGTAAGCTTTGCGGTCGAGTTTGCCGTTGTAGGTGTGCTTGATGGCATCAACGGACTCGTATAGTAGGGGTATTTTGTAGTTTTCGATGCGTCCTTTCAGGAAGTCAGCTATGTCTTTTGGCTTTACTTCTTTGCCTTGTTTGGGGACATAAAGGAGCTTTGGAACTGTGCCGAGAAGGATATGATGGGCTGGAATGCAAATGCAATCGGCAATGAGTCCGAACGAACTTACTGCTTCTTCCACCTCCAAAGGATTGACCTTGTAGCCTCCCACATTTATGATATCGTCTTGTCGTCCCTGCAGACGAAGCATTCCCCAGCTGTCTAAAGTGCCAATGTCGGAAGTGAAAATCTCTCCTTCTCTAAGGACTTGTTGTGTCAGTTCTGGAGAGCCGGCATAGCCCGACATGATGGTCCTTCCAGAGCAAACCACTCTTCCGCCTTCGTCGATGCGAACCGAGGAGTGTTTCATCGGCTTTCCCAAGAGGCCTGGCTCGCAGCCAAACTTGCTGAATTCATAGCTGCAAACGATGCCCGTCTCTGTCGAAGCGTAGGTGTTGAAAAGGCGAGAGTTGGGAAGTATCTTGCACAAACTCTCCATATCGCTTAGCGAGATGGCTGCAGCTCCCGTTTCGATGAGGTCAATTTTCGAAGCGACGGCAGCCAAGTTCTTTGAGGCAATCTGCAGAAGCATCCTGATGCTCGAGGGAACGAGGAAGGTTGCGAACTTCGTGAAGGGCAGTTCGAAGACTGAGAAGAAAGCGTTGAGGTCCTTCAGGCTCTCCATAATATATAATGTGCCGCCAGTCATGAGCGTGGGATATATCTTGGAGAGGCTGCCGAGATGATTGAGCGGCCCACAAACAATAAAGAGCAATTCGGAGGTGAAGCCAAGCCTGTCTATCAGGTTTTCGGCATTTGCGCTCCAGGCTTTTGCAGATATCATCACGCCTTTTGCCTTGCCAGTCGTTCCTGTAGTATACAGAATGTCAGAAACATTCTCCATAGTAGATAGGCCATTTAGCTCGTCGAGGATTTGCTGCTGACGTTTTTGAGGAGTTGAGTTTTCGAGAGGAACACAAACACTTCCCAGTTGATGTGTGGCACAATAAGTTACAATGAAGTCGGCATCTTGCGTGGCAATGAAGACATGAGGCTTCCCTTCCGAGAGGCCTTCCCCTTTCAAAAGGCTTGCTTTCTCCTGAATCCGTTTCCAAAGAGACGAGTAGGAGAGCGTCTCATCGCCCCAGATGACAGCCGGTTTGTCTGGCGTCAACTTGGAAAAATACTCTATTTGTTCCTCTAAAGTCAACATCTCGTTTTCTCCCTTTTAAGGTCCTTCTGTTTCATGCTCTTGCCGACGTTCGAAAACGTGGCACGCCATGTTTGCGATTTACTAGTGTGACGTTTGCAATTTACTAGTGTGACGTTTGCGATTTACTAGTGTGACGTTTGCGATTTACTAGTGTTACGTTTGCAATCGTATAGTGTTACGTTAACAATCGTGGCACGCCATGTTTTTCCTCTATGCATTTCCCTCTAACTTTTCTTCCACCATTCTGACGATGGAATCGATGGTTTTGAGGTTCTTTGGGGTTGCGTCTTTTGCTTCCAAAGTGATGCCATATTCTTCGGAGAGGAGCATCAGGATGGTAGTCACACCAAGAGAATCGAGTTCGCTAAAAAGGAAGTCCGACTCGAGGTTGACCATCGGAAGCGCGTTTGTCAGGAGTTCTATGATACGTTCTTTCATATTTTATAGTTTTTCAAATCGTTTTGGAAATCGCTTCATCATCCATTTGAAGAGCAAAGGCGGAATGAGATAAGCCATCAGTACGACAGAGAACATGCCGATGATGGTGACCTCCGCCAGCGAATGAAGGGCAGGATGTTTGGCAAAGATGAGTGTGCCGATGCCGATAAACATGATGAGTGCCGACAGGATTATGCTGCGTTTGTAGGAGACGAGAAGTGGCTTCTTGTGTATATACTCTGAGATGCAGCCCTCAGTCATAAAGATAGTATAGTCGTCGCCCTGTCCGAAGATGAAGGTCGCAAGGATGATATTGACAATATTAAACTTTATGCCAAGCAAAGACATGATGCCCAAAATCCATATCCAACTGATTGCCATCGGAATGAACGAAATGATGGCCAGCTCGATTCGACGGAAGGAAAACCAAAGGAAGACGAATACAATCAGCGAACATGCCCAGCCAATATAATTGAAATCAACAGAGAGAGCATCTGCCACAGAAGAGTGAAGCGAGGCTATATCGAAGGCTTCGGGCAGGGCTTTCTTGACCTGCTCGATGTCTTTCTTCTTGACAGAAATGGTTTCGACTATCGTGACATCCCCCTCCTTGCCTGCTTGAGACACGTTTCCAGCAAAGGCTCTAGAAGTTAAAGGAAGAAAGTCGTCGAAAGATTTGGTTGTTTGTTCTGATTGGATAATGTCGGCAAAACCGGCGAAGGCATCTGCCGAGAAGCCATGCTTGGCTGCCTTCTCATTCAATTGATTAAGGAGTTCAGGATGCCTCTCACGCCATTCGTTCCATCGGTTAATGCGGATTTCTTGTTCCTTTAGCGAAGGTAAGAAACGGCTTACACCTTGGTGGTTTGCAATCAAGCCTGCTTTCGTGAGGGAATCAACCACTGCCTGTCTTGACTCTGAAAGAGCAAGAGCGTCGTCGAAGCCTTTTGCGGATGAAAGCATGAAGAGAGAAACGAGCCCTTCTTCCTCATTGGTGGAGGTTTGTGGGAAGCTGTTCATGTCTTCTTTCTGCTTTGCAGTCATGTAGTTGATGTTCGACACATCGGAATCAAACTTGACAGAAAGACTGAAATAACCAAATACAAGAGTCAGCAAAGCCACCAAAACGACCAGCCATCGCTTTCTCTCAATCTGCACAGAAGCAAGGCGGGAAAGGAAGTCTCCCTTGTCCGTTGACTGTTGTCTATTGTCAGTTGTCCTTATTAGATGTGGCAAAAAGATAAGCACAAAGAGGATAGTTCCAACCAGAAGGAAGGAAGCGAAGAGTCCGAGGTCGCGCAAAGCAATCGACTTAAGCGGTACCAATGCAAGGAAAGCACCGACAGTCGTGATGTTGCCAACAAGGAGAGGTGTCGTTATTTCACGAAGAGCCAGACGGATATCAGGTTGATGTTGGGCATGACTCGTAAGGTGAAGCGGATAGTTGACAGCAATTCCGATGATGATACTCGATATTCCGACGACAATCATAGAGACGCTGTCGTGCACTAAAGCCATGCCTCCAAGAGCGAAGAGCCAGCCCCAAATGACTGATAAAGCGATGAGCAAGATGTCCTTAAACCTGCGAAAAGCATAAAGCAATAATGCCAAGATGAGAATCGCAGCCAAAGAAACAGCCAAGATACTATCATGTTTAATTTGCTTTGCATTGCCCACAGCAATCTGAGGACCACCGATGACGTGAGCCTTTATCTCAGGGAAATCCACTTGCATGGTGTTGATAGCTTCGTCGAGCAATGCGATGAGTTGGGCATTTCCCTTTGTTTCGCTGCTTCCGAAAGGCGATGAAAGCATCACGATAGCCTTGGACATATCGGGCGTGAAAATGTATCCGTCGTACATCTCAAAGTGCATCTGCCTCTGAGATTGTTGCAGTTCTTCCATCAAAGGGGCAAAGAATCCAAGCGGATCGCGACCAATACTTTCACTTAGGAAACTGCTTGAGGGGAACATCAAGGCATTTAAGTCGTCCTCAAGTTTCTCGTCCATGAAGTTGGGAGAAGTGAGAAGACTGTCAATTTGCCTGTAGTTGTCTTCTGTGAGGAAGAGTGGTGCGCTCTGATAAACGAAGTCCATCGTCTCGGAAAGGCTTTCGAGGTCGAATGTTGCTTGCAGGTCCTGGCACCAATTTGCCGTGTCGCTCTCCTCGATGGCACTCACGAAACAATCTATTGCCTCTGTCGTCTCCTCTGTATTACCCTTGCTTTCGAAGACGACAAAGAGTCGGTTCATGCCTGAGATATCCTGATAAACGGCCATTCGCTCCCTGTCTGTTTCGCTGAGAGGAAGGAAGTCCTGAATGTCTTCTTTATAGGAAAGACGCATGATGGACGCAAGCAAAGCCAGCGTTATGGCAAGGAGCGAAGCCCAACGAATGATGGCGTGTTCGCGAAGGAAGTCATATATCTTCAGAATCGTCATAAGCCAAGTCCTTTAAGCCAACAGAGAAACTCATCCTTCCAAGCACGACATTCTGCTGTTCCTTTCGTATCGGAAGCGCCAAAACCATGTCCTCCTGTCTGATATTGAATGTAGCGATGCTCGATGCCTTGCTTGGTAAGAGCAGAATCGAGGAGTTCCGAATTGTGATATTTAACTATGGGATCGTCCTTGCAATTAACGAGAAAGACAGGCGGACAACCTTTCGTGACATGCTTCTCGAGGGAGAGAGAGTCGCGCATCGCCTTGTTGTATTTCCTGTATTCACCTAGCAGAGCACGTCTGGAACGCTTGTGACTGCAAGGATGCGACATGCTAACCACAGGATAGATGGCAGCCACAAAGTCAGGAAGCGAGTGAGATTGTTCAGCAGAAAGCATTGCTAAATGTCCTCCGGCAGAGAAGCCCATCACACCTATACGATGTGGATTGATGCCATATTCCGTGGCATGTTCGCGAACAAACTGTATGGCTTGTTGCAAGTCGTTTATCATGTCGGGATGCTGATGCCCTCTGAAAAGGAGTCGTGAATGTGTGATGTAGGGCACGATGCCTTGTACATGATACTTCAACACAAAGGCAGAGATGCCGTTTGCCTGCAGCCATCGGGCCACTTCCGTTCCCTCTGTCTTCATATCATGCCAGCAATAGGAACCGCCAGGACAGACAATAATGGCTGTGACGGGTGTCTCGCTTTCTGCCAGGAAAGGCATAAGCCTGTCGGACGCCAAGGATTGAAGGCTGAGGCAAAAGGCTATGGAAAGGAGAGATTGCTTAGACATCTTGCTCTATTTTGTTTGCTATTTCTGCGTATCTGTGCTTATAATACTTCCTGAGGCTTGATGCTTGTGCTCTCAATGTCTGCCCGAATGACTGCATTTCCTCAGGACAGATGCGTTTGTCTATCTCTATCCTGATGGGCCACTTACGCAGGAACTTCCCTTTCTTCGGGAGTGCTTTCCCTGCTCCATACGATATGATTGGGAGGATATCAGCCTGAAGTTGTTCTGCTATAAGGAAAGCTCCTTGATGGAAACGAGAGATGGAGCAATCTATCGAACGGGTTCCTTCCGGATATACCACGATGCTATAACCTCTGTCGATAAGTGACTTCAGTTTTGGAAGCAAGGTTTCCATGCCTTCTGAAATGGGATAAAACTCCGCATCGCGAATGATGTTGCCATACAAGGGGTTGTTCCATACCCAATCTTTCGTGAGGCAGACGAGCTTTGGGGTATGTATCAGCATCGTCATTAGGTCGAGGTGTGACTGATGATTGCAAATGATGATGGCAGGTTTCTTGAAGTCTTCTCCATGAGGATTCGCGACAGAAAACCTGACTCCGGGAATGCCGTGCCATAAGGTAACGAGTCGGGCATAGTTCCAGAGTATGCGATGCATGGTCATACGCCTTTCCTCCAAATCCTTTTTGACCAGCCGATAGTAGAAAGTTAGAGGCTTGACGACGAAGATTGTGGATATGATGAAGAACAGGAAAGCGTATGTGGTTCGCAAGAAAGTCATGAGTCCTCGCCAAATGGCAAGTGGCAAACCATAGACGACAGCCAAGATGCAAAGGATGGTATTGAGTATGAAGATGCGTGAAAAGTCTGCGATTGGGCGGAAGTGCGATACGCGTTCTTCGGGCTTGGGATAGTAGACGTTGACTGGTACAGAGACTATCTTGATGCCGTGCCACGAGGCAAAGACGAGCAGTTCGAGTTCTGCTTCGTAGCGAGAGGTGAGTAGCGAGAGTCCATATAGCTTTTTCAGGGGATAAAGTCGGAAGCCTGTCTGAGTGTCTTTGAGGCGGTGTCCCGTCTGAATGGCAAACCAGAAGTTGGCGAAGGCATTGGCGAACTTGCTGCCTTTGCTTCGTTCCATTTCCTCGAGCCCCATTCTCTCTCCTACGATGAGGGAGCCTGGATAATTCTGGTTGGCCTGAAGCATCGTGGGAATGTCTTCGGGAAAGTGTTGCCCGTCGGCATCCATCGTGATGGCGTAGGCGAAGCCCATCTCGAGAGCTTTCTTGAAGCCTCGTTTCAGGGCGAAGCCTTTGCCGGCATTTTTGGCGTAGGAAACGAGGGTGATACCTTCGATGTTTTGGAGAATTTCGAGTGTTTTGTCGGTACAGCCATCTGCGACAACTATTACATCGAGACAGTGAGAAAGGGCACGACGAACTACGTCTGCGATGGTTCCCGCATTGTTGTATGTGGGGATTACCACGCAGATGCCTCTGTCGCGAAGTGTCTTCTTACTTTCCATTGATGCTGATGTCGTGCAGTTCGATTAGGGTTCTGTCTCCGTTTTTCTCGTAAAGTTCTATCTCGGTTACGGTTTCTTGTTTGATGTTGTAGTGCAGGATGAGCTTTTCATAGAGCCTTTTCATGTCCTTTTTCTGTGGTGTGAGGGTTGCCACATACTCTGTTGGCATCTCTTTTGCCGAGACGAGGAAGGTCTTGTTGTCAGTCAGGAACTTGCCTGCGACACTATTCATTATCAGTCGAGCCATTTCGCCTACGAACTTGTTCCTTGTTCCTTGTCCGTCTCCTTTCAGCAGTTGAGCCTTAGTTCCGTCAAGGACGAGGGTGCTTGGTCGAGGCGAAGTGTATTCCCATCGCAGTTTGTCTGGTTGCTGACAGAACATCTTTCCTTCCGACACTTGCTCTCCCTTGAGCATTTTCGACTGCTTCTTTTGGGTGAAGCTGCACTTGACAGTTTTGATTGCCTCTGCCGAGGAAGCCATCTTCTGGATGATCTTCTGCTCGCTGAGGCCTTGAGCGGTCAGAGAAACAGACAACAGACAAGAGACAATTGACAATATGAATCGTTTCATTTTCTTACTTTGCTATGAAGTAACAACCTGCCATAATGAGCAACACGCCCAGCCATCTCGTGAGACTTACCTCTTCGTGGAAAATCAGTATTGCTGCAATCATGCCGAAAACATAACTGAGCGAAACCAGGGGATAGGCCATGCTGAAGGGGAAATGCTTGATGATGTAGAACCAGAGGATTGTGCCTGCTGCATAGAGAAGACCGCAAAGAGCGAACTGCCAGTTAGTGAGCAAGTCGCTCCAGAACTGCCAATTCCATCCGAAGGGCTGCATCTTGCCGAGGGCGAGCTTCAGGAAAACCTGTCCGCCAGCCAGCAAAAGGCTCTGTATGATGGCTAAAGGTAAAAGTTGCATGTCGTTTAGTATTATTTTGCAAAAGTACGAAAAGGAGAGCAAATTGCCAAATAAATTAACTCTTTTCTTACTATGCGAATGCTTATGCCTTTAGCCGTGCTGAAAAACTTAACGTGGTTAAATTGCAAACTTAACGTGTTACGTTTGCAATCATAACGTTTTACGTTGGCGATCATAACGTGTTACGTTTGCAATCGTAACGTGCCATGTTTGGAGGCGCTCCTGGAAGTGGAATTACATTATGCGTTTTTCGCAGTTCCAAGCACTATGCTGCGAGAGTAGATCTCCTGTGGAACAGGCTTTCCCATACGACGGTAGAACTCCTGGAACGTAGGTGTCGCTTCATCATGACAGCCAACGAGAACAGTCTTCGCTTTGTCCGTCTCAATCAGCCTTCGAGCATCGCGAAGTGCCCATTCGAGCGATTCGTCATCCTGGCTGTAAGTCATATTGTAGCCGTGACACTTAGTGCGAATGGCGATGGCGGAGCTGAGGGTATTGTGCGTGCTCTGCATGAAGAGGGTAGGGCTAAGGGTTTCTTCGCCATTTTCCAACATGTCGACAAGGAACTTCTCGCTCGTTTCGAGCATTCCATGAGCAGTTGCCGTGATGATGGCATCAGGACTTTCGATTCCAGCAGCTTGCAAAGCCTTCATCGATGAAATGGTAGCCGCCTTCATGAGTTTGCTCATTCGTCGAGCCTCGCCAGCAGAAACGAATTCGCGAAGCTCCCCAAGTTGCTCCACATCATTAATCACGGCTTCTGCCAAAACGCAGGCTTCAGCATCTTGATGCTTCCCCTCTCCTTTAGAAGGGCCATGGGAAGCTCCTATCACCAAAGCCGAATCATTCCCTCCAAAGCCGAAGGAATTGCAGAGAATGGCACTCCCCAAAAGGGGGAGCGGGGAGGGGGCTGGAGTTATACAACTCTCGTCTTGCTCCTTCCACCCAAGGTTCGCGGGCAAGAAACCGTGTTGAAGAGCCAGGATGCAAATCACCGTCTCAATCGAACCTGAAGCAGAAGTGGTGTGACCAGTAAAGCCTTTCGTACTCGAAACGGGTGGAATCTTCTCTCCGAAGACACGCCTAATGGCCGCACTCTCGCTGGCATCGTTGTTCGGAGTGCCTGTTCCGTGAGCATTGATATAATGGATTTCTTCAGGCTTAAGCCCAGCCATTTGCAAGGCGTCGCTCATTGCGAGGAATGCTCCCTCACCATTCTCGGAGGAAGCCGTCTGGTGGAAAGCATCACAACGATTGCCGTAACCGCGGATAACGATACTCCCCTCTCCTCGAAGAGGGGTTGGGGGAGAGGCTTTTAGCACAACGAAAGCGGCTCCCTCGCCCAGGTTCAAGCCTGCCCGACTCTTGTCGAAAGGCCGACACTGCTCTTTGTCGAGAATCATCAACGAGTTGAATCCGTTGAGATGAAACAGGCTTAGAGCCTCAGTGCCGCCAGCAATAACGATGTCTGTCTCGTTGTTTTTGAGCATTTCAGAGCCAAGAATGATGGCGTTTACAGCAGAAGAGCAAGCCGTTGAAACTGTGCAAACTTGTGCTTCCTTCAGTCCTGCGAGCTCGGCCATCTCGCGAGTGGAACTGCCACAATCGTGTTTCTCCAGAAGTGGTAACAAAGCGTCATTATCCTTTATCTGCTTGAAAAAGCGTTCTGTAATGTCCATCCCTGCAACAGTCGTACCGTTGATGACGGCTACACGCTTGCCTTTCAGGTTGAGGTTAGCCTGTTCCAAAGCCTGACGAATCGCGATAGCTCCCATCAGAACAGTACGGCTGATGACTGTATTCTCGTCCTGTCCGAGCATTCGTTTCATTTCCTCATTGGAGAGTTTCACTTCTCCGACAGGCAGTTCCTTGTGAACTGATTGCAGATAATGCATGGGGCTAATCCCCGTCTTCCCCGCTTTGAGAGAGCTCAGGACAGCCTTCGCGTCGTTTCCAATCGCGCAGATAATGCCAAAACCAGTTACCTCAACATCCATTTATTTACTTCTTACGATTTGCTTGAACGTATTCTGCAATGGTCTTTACACTTTGGAAAATGGCTTTTCCCTCTTTCGGATTAGCCAGACGAATGCCGTATTCCTTCTCCAGCAACACGATAATCTCGAGAATGTCAATAGAGTCGAGACCAATTCCTTCATCGCCAAAGAGAGGCGCATTCTCGTCGAATTCCTCCAAGGGGAGTTCCTCGAGGTTGAGAGCATTCTTAATTTGTAGCTTCAGGTCCTTGATAAGTTGTTCCATATTGTTCTTATGATATAATGTTATACATTGATAAATCGCACTCGAAACTTGTATCTGATTCTGCATCAATCCAGCCACTAATGACGCTTCTGGCTTTTGAGCAGGAAAGTGTGGCTTCCAATATCTGTTGAATCAACGTTTCATCTTTCTTCGGAAGGATGTAAAAAGAGGTCTCTCCACATAGGTGATGACGTATTGCAACCTCGCCTGTCGTGATGTTCGGCAGGGTGTAAACGAAGACGGAAGGGCTTGGGAAGAAGTTTTCGGCATCTCGAATCGTGTCGAAATATACGCGGTCAGCCACGACGGAGGACGAGTGGTTGAAGAGGATGACAGGGGAGGCCCCCTCTAAATCTCCCCGAGGGGAGACTTTTTTAAGCAACTCGGTTGCCACGAAAGCCAGTCGCGACAAGATGTCCATCTTGTAGAACTTAGGGTAATTCCCAATCTGTTGTTTGTAGATGTCAGTCAAGGTTTGTCCGTCATCCGAGGAAATCCTGATGGTATGGGCTTTTATGAGGGTCGTTTTGCCTGTTGTCTGTTGTCTGTTGTCCGTTGTCTTCTCAAACAATGCCGCTACATTGCAACCACCAAAACCTGACATGATTTTCAGGAAAGCAGTCTTGTCAGTCGGTTGAGGCTCGCCAGAGATGCTTACTTTCCCGCTGATACCAGGCTCCGTAAAGCCCTTCGAAGGAAGAACCAGCCCGTCGTCCGTGGCTCTCATGGTCAGGATAGTCTCAAGCACACCTGCGGCTCCCATCGTATGTCCGTAGTAGCCTTTGAGCGCAGACAAGGGGATGTCCGAGAGGTTTGCCTGTTCAATGGCTTTCGATTCCATTTGGTCGTTGTAGAGCGTTGCAGTTCCATGAACACAAACAGTTGCCAATCGGGACTTGTCTTGCCCTTCCATCACAGTATTGATGGCTGCAGTCAGGCCCTCTCCTTGTGGCGAAGGGGATATGATGTGGAAGGCATCGTTGCACGTGGCTCCGTCCATCAGGCACCAACCTTCCTTGTCAGAAGTCCTCGCAAAGATAATTGTGGCGGCTCCTTCGCCTGGGTTGAGCCCGTTTCGCTCAATGTCAAAAGGACGGCAGGGCTCTTCCGAAACGGCTTTGAGAGCCTGGAAACCTGACACGATGAACTTGCTTTGAACCTCTGCTCCCACTACGATTGCGTAGTCGTAGAGGTTGGCCGAGAGCAAACGGTCTGCCAGAAGTTGTGCAGAAAGGCCTGAGACACAAGCGTTGCAAACCACGATGGGATTTGTGGTCAGCCCGACGGCCTCGGCAATTCTCTGTGCCGCCTTGGAAGGGTAGTATAGTTCCTCTCCCAAAGCCTCAATGTTGCCTTTCGTCGTACTTAATATGAGGACGATTCTCGAGAAATCATTGCCAAGTGAAGTGTACGTGAGAGCCTTGCGAATGGAGCGAATAGCAAGTGCTTCGAAGAAAGTGTAGCCTTCAATGGCAAGTTCGTCCTTCTGCTCTTCGCTGAAAAGCGAGGCTGCAAAAGGCTCTGGCAGTCCCCAACCCTTATGGCGTTTCAAGGCAGAAGCCCCAGACAGGACTGCCTGATAGTTCTCCTCCGTTGTGAAACCGAGCGGCGAGGTTATGTTGGTGGACAATACGCTAATCATTTCCCTTTACTCTATTCTTGCCAGAATTCAAAATAGTTGTACCATTGCGTAGGATACTGTCGAACCCGCTTCTCAAGTTCTGCCACGTAGGCTCCAGACAACTGCTTTATCTGTCCCTGACGCGAGGCTTCCTTGTCGTAGTGAAGCGGAGTGACGTAAATCTTATAACTTGTGAGCGAGGTCTTCATTACGTTTACTGCCAGGACATCAAGCCCTCGCAGGGTGGCAACGGAGAACGGTCCGAGCGGGAACTTTGCCTTTGCTCCGAGGAAGTTGTGTTCGATGCATTTGGTCGATCCGTTGAAGCGGTCACCAGGCATGCTGACGATTTCGCCCACTTGCAGTGCCTGGTCTATCTCGAAGAGGTGACTCATGTCTGGGCTGATGGCAATCATGTTGGTGTTTGTGTCGGCAAACATCTTGTCGCGATTCCTCATGACGGAAGCCTTCTCTCCTGCGAAGACAAGGGCATTGAGGCGTTTGGCCTTGCTTGTGAGCGTGTAGCCTGCAATCTCGTAGTTGCCGATGTGTGCGCTTAGGAGCAGAAAACCTTCTTCTCGTGTGGCAAGTTCAAGGAAATGCTCTTGCCCTTCGATTTCTATGTTGAACTTCTTGCCGGCGTACATTGCGAACTTATCTACCACGACCTGACCGAAGAGGCAATGGTTGACGTAAGTCTTCCAAGCAGATTTCAGCCTTCCGTATCCGATTCTTTTACGAAAGTAGCGATAAGCGATTCCTCGGCTTGGGTTCAGAACCAGACAGACGGGGATGATGAAGACAGCCACGAAGAGGTACAATATCCGTGTGTCTATGTAGCGAAGCAAACAGATGAGCCACTTGTGCATCCATTCGTTGCCGTACGTCGTGCCTGCCCATTTCTCGTTTGCCATACTATTCCTTTTTGCAAACCATGATGCTGTGCCCTTGTCCCAGTCCGTCGTGGATGGTCTCTATCTGCAGGCCTGCCTGCTTTACCAGCCGTTTCATGTCGTCGGAGTGGTACATTTTACTGTTCCCGTTTGCCATTGCCGTGAAGTATAGGCTGGTCATCGTGAGGCAAAATGCAGCTGGCTCGAAGCGTTGTCGGTCCCAGAATGTCTCCATGATGAAGAGCCTGGTTTCATCGGTCATTGCCTCTCTGGCCCGTTGGAGAATTCTGACAATCTCTTCTTCGCTGAAGCAGTCGAGGAACTGCGACATCCAGATGGCATCGAGTCCCCCTTCGCGCTTGGGGAAACTTGCTTCTTTGTCGAGCAGATTTATGCCGAAGCCCTTGATGCGCTCTGAGCCTGGTTTGTTGGCAATGTTCTCCTGCATCATCTCGATCTGCTGCGGAAGGTCAAGGATGGTGACCTCAACTTCATCGTCATAAGCGACACATTGCAGTGCCCACTTGCCCGTATTGCCGCCAACATCATAAAGCGAGCGGACAAAGTTCTCAGCAAAGACAATCCGAAGAGCATCGGGGAAGGAGGAATCGCTGTAGAAGTGGTCGAAGCCGAACCAACTGTCCTGCACCTGTTTGGGCAGGCTGGAGAGCCCTTCGTAGATGGTTGGCCAGTCGCCCAAGTGCTTCAGCCCTGCTGGTCGTCCCTCCTTCAGAGCCTCTTCGAGATTGAACCATCCAAGGTAGTTGACATCGTGATTGAAGTCGATATTCACTCTGGTTGCAGGGTCGTTCAGGAGGAACCATCCCGTCTTGGAGATAGAGTAGCGGTCGCTTTCTGTGTCAATAAGCACGATGCCGATGCTGAGGGAAGCCTCCAGCAGACACTTCACGGCATACAGCGAGAGCCCTGTTCCCTCCACGACCTCTGCTTCGGTAAGCCCGTTCTCGCTGTCCCGCAGCATTTCCAGGATGCCAAACTTCAGCATCAGCCTTGAAACTTGGAACACAACAGGCCCCCACGCAATGAACTCAGCCTGCCGTTGTGCCTCGCGAGCACTCATCTGCTCGGAGGTGTATTTTCGCTTTAAGTCGGGAAAGAGATTCATATCTTTTCTTGCCTTTGGTTTTTGTCCTTCTGGAGTTATTTTGCAAAGCTACAACTTTTTCCTGACATGACAAACAACTGAACGTTGTTTTCAAATAAAAAGGCACTATTTAACATACTTTTTGGAATCGGGCTATTGAATAAAGCCTACAGTCGTGCTGGCAAACGTAACGTTGATAGATTGATAACTTAACGTGTGTCGTTGCCAAACTTAACGTGTTAAGTTTGCTTTTTAACTGTGCCTAGTTTGCCAACTAGTTGAGCCTAATCTGCAAGGCAGACATTCTGCGCACACAAAAAGCGGCTCCCTCGGGTTTGGGGGAACCGCTTCTTAGCGTTGAATCGGGCTAGCCGAATTAGTTTCTGCGGGTAGCTGAGTAGTTGATACGCAGCGCCCATGATTTACGTAAGACTTCCTTGATGTCGGTGATGTAGCCCATCTGTGTCTGCTGGTCGGCCTTGATGCTGATGACCTGCTCTGCTTGGTTCGTCATGCCTTGACGCTCGGCTGCGATGAAATCCATGACTTCTTTAGCTTCCGCATAGCGGTCGTTGAGCTGAATGCGGGTGCTGCTACCCATCTGGGCGCGCAGTGCATCGGTCGGGGGACCTACGTAGATGAACGATACTACCGACTTCTTCTCCAGTTTCTCGAGTTCCGTACCTGCGGGAATGGTGAACTTAACCTTGAGTGTCACCTCGCGCATGGTGGTTACCATCATGAAGAAGAACAAAATGGTGAAGATAAGGTCGGGCAGAGATGAGGTGTTCATCTCAGGCATTCCACGACGTTCTTTTCTCTTGAATCCTGCCATTATTGTGTCCCTCCATACTTTTTAGGTTCGGCCTCAGAGATGTTCTGGGGATAGTATTGACGTACTGCCGCTTTCTCCTCGTCCTTGAGGTACTGGAATTCGCGGCCGAACTTCTGCTTTGCCAACTCGTTTCTCAGCTCATTGTAAGCTGCCACGAGCTCGTTCTGCACCTGGAAATAGATGTTGTAGGGTGTGCCACGGTCGGTCTGTACGCTGACAACGTGCTTGTCCGTCACGAAGCACTGGCCCAGCAGGTCGATGTTCTTCACATGCTTCTCGGGCAACTTGCTCAGGTTCTGTTCGTTCTTGATGAATTCCTTCACGCGGGGACGAAGTTCCTTGATGTCACCATAGCCGAAATTCATCTCGTCCTGAATCCACAACTGACCTGCAGCATTGAGGCGGACATAAAGGATGTTTCTTGCCTTGATGTCCATGGTGGCATCTTCCTGATCTGGTTCTGGTGGCTTGGGAAGGCGGCGTGCCAGACCCATGTCCGTGTCCATACTTGTGGTGACCAGGAAGAAGATGAGCAACATGAAAGAGATATCGGCCGTTGAAGTGGTGTTCAAGCCCGGCATCTTCTTTTTTGTCTTTGCCATATCTTTCTCTTTTTTTAGGTCGGTTTATTTCTTACTTGCACTCTTTGTCACAATGCCAGTCATGCTGACGATAACTGCGATGGCTGCTGCCAGGAGCAGGACGCCCATGCTTACCATGAACACGTCCACTACGGTTACCCATCCTGCGCTGGTCACTGTGCCGTCTTGAGCGGTAAATTCCTTCTCGCCAAGTCCCGTCACCCATCCGAGGATGAGGGATGCGATGGTCAGACCTGCTGTGAACAGGGTAATCTTTCCACCTGGTACGCCAGTTGTGGCTGCAGGGTCGGAACCCTTGCTGTTCTGCATGCCGCGGATTGCTGACCAGACGGTGAGCCCGGCAGTAACCAGAATGAGTGCGTACATGAGCCACATGATTACGTTGGTGAGCTTGGGCTCGTTGTTGTCACCCACTGGATTGTCGTAGCCGATGAGCAGGAATGCTGCAAAGCATACGATAATCAAGGCGACGCAAGCCAAAAGCACACGACTTGATATTTTCTCAATCTTCATAGTTCTACTTTAATTAAGAATTAGGAGTTAAGAATTAAGAAACGGATTCTTACTTCTTGCACTTGTCGCTCTTGACGCACATTACGAGCAGTTCCTGAGCAGCTTCTTCCATGTTACTGGTCAGTCCTTCAATCTTAGAGAGGATGTAGTTGTAGAACACCTGGAGTACCAGGGCAACGATAATACCGAAGATGGTCGTGATAAGGGCGACCTTCATACCGCCTGCAACAACGGTCGGGCTGATATCACCTGCACGCTGGATGTCGTCGAAGGCCATCACCATACCGATCACAGTTCCGAGGAAGCCGAGTGACGGAGCCATTGCGATGAACAGGGTGATCCAAGAGCAGTTCTCTTCGAGGTATGTTCCCTGAACTTCTGCCTCCATGTTGATGGTGCGCTCGATGGTGCCAATGTCATTGCGGTCATTGCTGTCGAGGCATTCCATAGCCTTGCGGCTTACCTGAGCTACTGGACCACGTGTTCCTTTGCACTTCTCGATGGCATCGGCAATCTTGCCTGCAGCAACGAGGTCAGCGAGTTCCTTCATGAACTTGCGGGTGTTGATCTGAGCGAGAGTGAGGTAAACAACGCGCTCGATACAGAAAGCCAGACCCAGCACGAGGGCGATGGCAACGAGAGACATGAAGCCTGCGCCACCTTCAATAAACTTAGTCTTGAGGTTCTTGAATACGCCTTCGTTCTCTTCCTCTACGATGGGAGCAGCCTCAACAGCTTCTTCCGCGACAGTGGAGTCTTCAGAGAGAGAATCGGCAGTAGCTTCTACTACTTCAGCAGCAGCTTCTACGTCTTCCTGAGCCATTACAGATGATGTTGCTCCAAATGAGCAAGCAGCAACCATTGCAATAATTGCAAATAACTTTTTCATTGTGTTGTTTGTTTAAATGTTTATGATTGTGTTTGTTTCTTATGTTTCGTTTTTGCGGAGAGAGCGAGATTCGAACTCGCGAACCAGTTTTGCCGGTCACACGCTTTCCAGGCGTGCCTCTTCAGCCACTCGAGCATCTCTCCCTTTAGGGGCGCGTTTCTGAGAAACGTGTCTTACTTTGCGCTTTTCGGTTACAAAAATATCTATTTTTTCTTATTCTACCATAGCTTTTGACCAAAAAGTTTCAATTTATGTGTTTTTTTTGTTGTTTTGAATGCCTTAATGCCAGTTAAGATGCTTAAATATGCGTTTCACATTGCTATTTGTGATGTCTTCTGCCTCTTGTTCGCTCACATTATATATTTGCGCGATTTTTCTTAGCACTTCAACGATGTATGCACTTTCGTTGCGCTTGCCACGATAGGGGACGGGAGCCAAGTATGGTGAATCCGTTTCGAGCACAATACGTTCCAATGGTACATCCTTCAGCGTTTCCGGCAAAGGACTATTCTTGTAAGTGACGACGCCACCTATGCCAAGTGCAAAGCCTGGGAACTGGAGCAGTTCCAGAGCTTCCTCTGTTGTGCCGCCAAAGCAATGGAACACGCCTGTGAGCGCTTCATCTTTGTACTCTGTTATGGCTGTCACAAGTTGACGATGTGATGAGCGCGAGTGAATCATGAGCGGCAAGTGATACTTGATTGCCCATTCAATTTGTGTGCGGAAGGTTTCTTCCTGCTCTTTGGCCTTACTCTTGTCCCAATAGTAGTCAAGTCCTATTTCTCCGATGGCAATGTAGGGATGGTCTGGAACTGCAAGAAGCTCTTCCATGTCAGTCAGGACTTGTTTGTAGTCATCCTCAATGTCAGTCGGATGCAAACCCATCAT
>JAGCXU010000173.1 GCA_017961145.1 Bacteroidaceae bacterium
AATGTGACCAGAATGTGGACAAACGGCGACATTTTGTCAGTTCATAAGTCATAGTTATGAGTTCATAGTTTTTCCTTGTTCGCTTAACCTTTAGGCGAGCCCTAACTATGAACTATGAATTATAAACTATGAACTAAGAAGTGCCCGTCTGCCAAAGAAGAAACGGGAGATGCCGACGAGGTCCATCAGACGGGCTATCAGGAGGCTTCCCGCTACACAGAATGCGAGGGAGACTGTCAGGAAGAGGAGTCCTGTAGGGTCGAACTTGAGATAGGGCACAAACTGCTTGCACAGAACAGTAAAGATGGGCGAGAAGACGTAGAGCATCAGGCTGTTGCGACCCAAGAAGAGGAAGGTCTGCTGGAGTCTTTCGGGCAAATGTCTGTAGATGGAAATCAGGGCGGAAATGGCGAAATAGGCTATTAAAACGCCGTTCAGGCTTGCTTGATTCGGACTCTCTGAAAAGCATGCCAGCAAAGCGAAGACTATGACGCTGAGCCTTGTGGGCAGGAAAAACATCAGGAAATTCGTGCCGCTCTGGCGAAGAACGGCTCCTGCCAGAAAGTAAAGGGCTGAAGAAAACGACAGGATGCCAAAGCCTCGAGCAAGAACATAATAGGCTATGCCAATCAGGATGAAACGCGTCGCCATCCCTCTTTCCACATTATTATATATATAATAGTACAGAGCTCCGCAAATGATGATTGCATGCAAGTACCAGTATGGGCCGAGAGGATGCAGGAAAAGGTGCTTGAGATAGACCAAAGGAGTGAGGTGTTCGATGTGCTCGTTAATGGGAAGAATCGAAGCCATGTATATGTATCCGCTCTCCATGACGACATACGGAACCGCCAGCCACAAGAGAGTTCGCAGGAAATCTTTAGGCTCTTTGGCGATGTTCATGAGGTATCCCGATATGAGCAGGAAGCCAGGCATGTGGAAGGAATATACCACCTGCTTGATGTCGGGGTGCAGTTGCTCGAACCACACCAAGTGGAAACTGATGACGAGCAAGATGAGAACGCCCTTCAGAAAGTCGATTTCCTTGATTCGCGGCATAAGTTCTTTACTTTTGTTTCTTCAGACCTTCGATGGCGCGACACAGAGAAGGGGTGAGTGCAGGAATGCCATGAGAGGTGGCAAGTGCTTCGAGTTCGTCGAGTTTCATCGGAGTCTCATACTTTTTCTTCAGTTCCTTCTTCTTCTCCTTGAAGTCTTTTGCATCAATGTAGGCGTGCTCGATGGCATAGCTCTCGATGATGAACTTCATGCGACCTTTGCTGCCATTCCATTCCCAATGGTCGGAGGACATCACGTAGTCTGCCATTGTGGCGTTCCCATCCTCGTCGAGATTGAAGATTTCATTGAATTTGTAGTCGTATTCCTTCTTCTCGCGGGCCTTGAGCAACTTGTTCTGTCCAAGCGCTTTGTTGCGATACATTTGCATCTTGGCTGCGTCAATCGTCATGCGAATCTCGTCCTTGTCAGTCTCGATGAAGCCTACAGTCCCTTCGGGATTGCTCACTCTCTGCCTTCCTTTGCCTTCATCGGTCAGGGTTGTGAAGTACTTCTGGCTCATCTCGCCACCTTTCTGCAGGTCTTTTGCTCCGCAACTGTGTATCTTGCCACCATGCAGATGTTGCATCCTGACGCTCCAAGTGGTACGGATATCCAGGTTTCGACCGAAGTCGCCATAGGCTACCATGTAACTTCCGACCTTCACTTTCTTCTTGTCCTTATCGTAAACATTTGGCAAGATGCCTGCACAATAGTAGCGGAGCGAGTCGTTGGCGAAGGCATAAGCCCTGTAATAAGTCTCAACATAGATGAAGGGCTTGGGCATTACGACAATTTCTGCGAGTCCGTAGTCAAGGTCTTCCATCGTGACTTTGCCCGCCTGCAGAGACGCGACATCCACGAGTCTTGACTTGTAAGCGACGTGAGTGAGGATGACTTTCTTTGCCCCTTTCACGTCTAAAAGAGTGCCACTCAGGTCGGTTATGCCAATCAGGTTGCCGTCCTCGGCAAGGACTGTTACCAAATGAATGCCGTTGCCTTCGCTGTCGACTACAGTTATCTTTTGCGCCTTCGCACTTAATGTTGTCAACAAGAATGCTGCAAGTGTAAAGAGATACTTCTTCATAAAAACACCCATTATTTCCTGCAAAGGTACAAAAAAAGTTTAGAGTTTAGAGTTTAGAGTTTAGAGATTTTCTTATCTTTGCAACAGAAAACATTAAAATGCCACAATATCATGACAAAGCGAGCCCTCTTATTTTCTTATTTTCTCGTTCTTTTTTTGCCTCTTTCGGCTCAGACAATAAGCATCTCGACAGACCATACTCAGTTGGTCCTGCAGGTTAATTCGCAGAAACGGCTTTGCCAGACTTATCTCGGAGAACGCCTTTCCGAGCAGACCGACCTGTCGCAACTGGAAATGCCGCAAGCCGGACTGAGCAGTTCTTGCATTCGTGGCCTCGAAGTTTACCCGGTTATGGGTACGGAAGACTACTACGAACCGACCTTCGAGATTCATCATGCCGATGGGAATCCCACGTCTGTCCTGAAATATGTAAAGCATTCGCAGCAGGGAAACGAGACTTCCATCGTGCTTCGCGACGAGGTTTATCCGGTCGATGTGACACTATATTATAAGGTATTCGAGCGCGAAGACATCATCCAACAATGGGCTGAGATTCGTCACGAAGAGAAGGGAAAAGTCTATCTTGGCAGGTATGCTTCGTCGATGCTCTACTTCGAAGCCCCCAACTACTACTTGACCGAGTTCGCGAGCGACTGGGCAAAGGAGATGCAGATGCTGGATCAGGAACTCAAGTTCGGCAAGAAAGTTGTCGATAGCCGCCTTGGAACACGAGCAAATCTGATGGCTCAACCGTTCTTCGAAGTTGGTCTTGGCGGTCCGGTTCGCGAGAATGAAGGCACGGTCCTTATGGGAACATTGGGCTGGACAGGCAACTTCCGCTTCACTTTCGAAGTGGACAACCAGCACATTCTTCGTGTTGTGAGTGGCATTAATCACGACGCTTCCACCTATCTTCTCAAGAAAAGCGACACTTTCCGAACTGCCGACTTCTTCTTCACCCTGTCCCAAAATGGCTTGGGCGAAGGCAGTCGTCGCTTCCAAAGATGGATGATGAACCATCAGTTGCACAAGGCCAAGGACGATCGAATGACGCTCCTCAACAACTGGGAGAACACCTACTTCGACTTCAACGAAGAGAAACTTGTGGCTCTTTTCAGCGAGGCAAAGGACTTAGGGGTTGACCTCTTCCTGCTCGACGACGGCTGGTTCGGCAATAAGTACCCTCGAAAGGACGATCATGCAGGTTTGGGAGATTGGCAGGTAACGCAGGATAAGCTGCCTCAAGGCATTCCTTACTTGGTCAAGAAGGCTAAGGAAAACGGCGTGAACTTCGGCATTTGGATAGAGCCGGAAATGGTTAATCCGAAGAGCGAGCTTGCCGAAAAGCACCCCGATTGGCTGATACAATTGCCTTCGAGGGACACCTATTACTTCCGCAACCAGATGGTGCTCGACCTCTGCAACCCTAAAGTGCAGGACTTTGTCTTTAGCGTCGTTGACGATCTTATGCAGGAAAATCCCGAAATAAAGTTCATGAAGTGGGACTGCAACTCACCCATCACGAATATCTATTCGCCTTATCTCAAGGAGAATCAGGGCAACCTGTATGTCGATTATGTGCGTGGTCTCTACAAGGTTCTCGACAGAGTTCAGGCCAAATACCCTGACCTCTACATGATGATGTGCTCGGGTGGCGGTGGAAGATCCGACGTTACAGGACTTCGCTACTTTACCGAATTTTGGTGTAGCGACAATACAGACCCCATCGAGCGGCTCTTCATCCAATGGGGCTACTCGCATTTCATGCCCGCAAAAGCCATGTGTGCTCATGTCACGGAATGGAATAGACGAGCAAGCATTAAGTTCCGCGTCGATGTGGCTTTCCAGGGAAAGTTGGGCTTTGACATCGGTTTGAAAGGTCTCTCGAACGATGATCGCCAGTATTGTCGTGAGGCAATCAAGGAGTACAAGCGCTTGAAGGAAGTCGTTTGGTCTCCCAATCTCTACCGACTTGTCTCGCCTTACGAGGGCCAACATTGTGTCGTTCAGCGTGTTAACGACTCGAAGGACAAGAGCATTGTCTTTGCTTACGACATCCATCCGCGTTACGGCGAAAGCCTCTTGAACACCCGATTGCAGGGCCTTGACGCGTCTGCAAAATACAAAGTAAAAGAGATATGTTTGATGCCAGGTAAGCAAAGTTGGCTTCCTTGCAACAATAAAGTCTATACAGGCGACTATTTGATGAAGGTCGGCATCAAGGTAACTTCAACAAACGACCTCGTTAGTCACATCATCGAGGTGATGAAAGAATGAAGAAATGAAAGAATGAAGAAATTAAAACGAAAGGATAAATATATGAAAAGGTTTTTCTTCTTATCATGTTTCCTGCTTAGTGCGTTGGCAGGACAGACCCAAAATCCTTATCTTCCCTTGTGGGAACACCTTCCCGATGGTGAGCCTCGTGTCTTCGAAGACCCTGACAATCCCGGAAAGTTGCGTGCATATATTATAGGTTCGCACGATACGCACTATTCCGAATACTGCGGTAACGACATTCGTATGTGGTCGGCTCCAGTGGAAGACCTTACCAACTGGCGCGACGAAGGCCCCATTTTCTCGTGGTTCGTCAACGGACAATGGGATACAATGTATGCTCCTGATCTCGTTGAGGTTAGGGACAAGACGACGGGCAAGAAGACTTACTGGCTCTATCCACATTCCAGAGGATGGGGACGAATTGCTATGGTTTGCAAAAGTGACCGTCCAAATGGACCTTTCACACCTGTTAACCTTGTTCCTGACGGCAGTCGATGTGTGGAAGGTTCCCTTATCGATTTTGACCCTTCGGTGTTTGTAGAGACTATCACGGACAAGAAAGATCCTGACTACGACAAGGGCTTCCGTGCCTATGTCTTCTACGGATTTCAACACTCCACTGCTTGTGAACTCGACCAAAACACGATGTACAGCAAGCGTCCAGGTACAGAGTTGATAGATCCTTTTATTCCTGCCAGCAGTCACGATGGCAGACTTCTCGACCGTGAAGGCAGCGAGTACAAAGCCCTCTACAAAGGTCAGAATCCCCTCGACTTCAACTTCTTCGAGGCAAGCAGCATCCGTCAGGTGGGCAATAAATACGTAATGGTATTCTCTGGCTATAGTGGTCGTGAATATGGACTGGGCAACACAAACAGCGCTCTACGCTATGCTTATGGCGACTCGCCCCTCGGACCTTGGCGATCTGGTGGTGTGCTTGTCGATAGTCGAGGTGTTGTGCTTAATGAAGACGGTTCACGCTTGACGACGACAAACTTCGCTCATAACACTCACGGCTCTCTGCAAGAGATTAACGGGCAGTGGTATGTCTTCTATCATCGTCCTCCTCGAGGCTTTGCCAATGCCCGTCAGGCAATGGTGGCACCTGTGAAGATAGAGTGGGACAAGAAGCCTGTCAGCAAAGGTGGGCAGGTTCGCATTACAGGTTATGACCCTTTCGCTCCGAAGAATGAGTGGACGGCGAAGGCCAGCAACGGCGATGAATATACGGGAGCAGAGGTGACCAGCGAAGGTTTCCAAGTTTTTGGTCTGCCTCCTTATGCCTACTATTCTGCAGGTATTGCTTGCTATGTGGCTGGTCCTGGCAGTGGAGAGTGTATGCAGGACAACCATGATGTTTGGAAGAACTTTATGGATCTGGCTGGTTTGAGGAATGGAACCATCATCGGCTACAAGTATTTCGGCTTCGGAGGACTCACCAAGAGCGAGAGGGGACTGCCCGCCTTCGATGGCACCAGGCAGGGTGACGATACGCACCTCAATCTGTTCCTTACGCCAGGCGGTCGTGCCTTCAGCATTCATGTTCGTCTCGACAATCCCTGGAAGGGCCGGGAGATAGGCATCGTCAATGTACCTGCTGCGGCTCGCAAGGAGCCCATGATGTGTGGTTTGCGAGTGCCTGACGTCGAAGGCCTCACGGGCAAACATGCCATCTATCTCGTGGTGGAAGGGCCTGAGGTGGAAGAACCTCAGCAGCAGGGAAGGCAGTTCGGTCGTCGTCAGCAGCCCAACCGTCCCCAAGGTCTCTTCGACCTCCACGGAATTGGCTTCTCCAAGGGTGGCGGTATGAAGGCTCCAGAGGTTCCTCAGGTCCACATCACCGTCGACGGCAAGCGGATCAATGTCCCAACGGCACCTCTTTTCAGCAGTAATGCGAACGGCTATACCGATGTCACCCACTATCAGGTTTATGCCCCGTTGCAGGCCAATTCCGTCGTGAAGGCCAGTTCCGAGAATCCCCAGGTGACCTTCCGGATCAGTCCCATCGCAGACGGTCGTGCCACTGTCAGGGCCACCTATCAGGGCAAGGAGAAGGTTTACCTCATCAACTGAGGCTGAGAGCCGCAAACGCCCCAGTGAAGATTGCATGCGTACACACGTCGAAGTTGGCCGACATCGCGTGTGTCGTTTGCAATTTACTAGTGCCACGTTGGCAATTTACTAGTGTGACGTTTGCAATTATCTAGTGTTAAATTGGCCACTTTGACGTGCGACACCTGTCCGTCTGGATTTGCATCCTTGTTCTGGCGGATTTGCTTCCGCCTGCGCCTGCTCCGCGACTAAAATCGCGCCTTGGTGCTAGAGCATCCTAGAATACCTACGGAGCGCAAGAATGTGAAATGTCGGGAAACACTCTACACTCTACACCAACCTGCTTTAATCTATTGAATACTAGCAAGTAATGAG
>JAGCXU010000174.1 GCA_017961145.1 Bacteroidaceae bacterium
AGCCATTGCCAGATACATACCAACCTCGCCACATTCTCCGTTGAAGTGGTTGCGCAGGTCTTGAATCATCTCTTCTGAAACGCCTTCGGGCTTGCCGTCGCCAATCTTGTGGACGGTAGCGTAAGTCATGTCGGCATCGTCCTTCAGCTCAGAGAACTTCGAGGCAGGAGCCTTACAGATGGGGCACTGTTCGGGTGCAGCATCGCCTTCATAGATATATCCACAAACGGCGCAAATGAATTTCTTCTTCATAATCGTAATCGTTTTTAGTTAATAAAGTAGTGATGTATGTGTGCTAAGTCATCTCTTTTAGGTACAAAGATAGACTTTTTCTGCATACAATGAATGTTTTTTATCTATAATTTATCATCTATTAACTATTTCTTTGTATCTTTGCACAAAGAAACAACGCGATAGTGGCTCAGTTGGTAGAGCATTGGCTTCCCAAGCCGAGGGTCGCGGGTTCGAGTCCCGTCTATCGCTCAAGATGTTGCGTAAAAGCCAATTAATCCTTGTCATCTTTGTCTTTGTTGTTCTTGCAGTCTTGGACTTTTTGCCCCTAAATCTTCCTGCTCGAATGATATTTCCCTTGCTTTGGCTATCGCTTTGTGCATTATGTCAAAGGTATTGGGCGTTGATGGCAGCACTCTTCTTTTCATTTCTGGGAGATGTGATGGGTTGGAAGAACGAGCTCATTCCGCAAATTGGCTTCTTTGCAATCGCTCAAATCCTATACATCATGATATTTTCTCTCTTGATGTCGCCCAAACCGACCTGGTCGAAACCCATCAAGATTCTTCTTTTCGTACTCGTAGCAATCGTTTATGGATTGGCGATGTGCTGGATATTTCCTCGAGTTGAGGACAGCCTAATTGCCTATGGAATTGCGTTTTATGCCCTTTTGTTGTTAGGTATGTGTTATGCTGCCATGCAACACAAGAGTGCTTTTCTGATTCTAGGAGCAATTTTATTTGTAGTTTCCGACTTTATTATAGGCATTAATTTGTTTGTAGAGAGGGTTCCGCATGCCCATCAATGCATCATGATTCCCTATTATGCAGGACAATTGCTGCTCTTCCTTGGCACCCAGAAACTCTATAATTCGAATTGCGTAAACAAAAAGTAGGAATGCAATCTGATGTCGCATCCCTACTTCCCCTAAATGTTATCCTGTTTTCGGTTTACTTCTTGCTCGAGTAATTGTAGTAAGCAATGCCGCGTCGAACATTCTCGATAACTGCTTCAGATGATACAGTTGCTCCAGTTACAACATCAACTTTGCTCTTCTCTGCTGTCTTGACAGGCATTCCATTCCATTTCTTCAGCAAGCCTTTCACTACCATATCGAAGTATTTGGGAGTTTCTTCGTTCTCGAGAGCCTCGACTTTCAGCACTTTGCCAGCTTTAATATAGACCTTTACGGGCGTTGTGCTAACATATCCTTCGATGTCAGTAGCGAGTGTTGTGGTGTTGATGACGGTAATGTCTTTCTGCTTTGTCACGACAGGTTCTTCAGTGGTTTGACTTGTCAGAAAGAGAAATGCTCCAAGAAGAGCAAAAGATTTCAGTATTGTCTTTTTCATCTTTTATTTCGAACTATTATTCATTCTTTAGGCTTGTTTCTTCCTTGTCATCTCAACAAGTCTGCTCAGATGTGTGGGGATGGGAAGCTCCTGAGGACACTTCGGCAAGCATTCTCCACAGTCTTGGCATCTGTTGGCACGAGCCTTGCTGGGAATGGCTTCTTGATAAGCTGTGAGGTAAGCCTGACGCTTTTCTTCGTAATCGGGAGCAGAAGCATCGGGAAGAGGCAAACGTCCATCTACGACTGCTTTGTTGTAGAATGCGAAGTTGCCTGGAATATCTACGCCATGCTTGCACGGCATACAGTATGCACATGTGGTGCAGCCGATGGTGGGCATGCCCGACATCTTGTCTGCAATACGTTCCAAGAGTTCGTTCTCAACGGTGGTGCAAGGGTCAAGGGGAGAGAAAGTATCCAAGTTCTCTTTGAGGTGTTCCATGCGATTCATGCCGCTCAAGGCAGTCAGCACGTTTGGCTTTGAGCCTACCCAACGGAAACCCCAACGAGCAGGTGTGTCGTCTTTGCGGGCACGGGTAAGCTGTTGGCGAACATCGTCCTGCACATTGGCCAGTCCACCACCTCTGAGGGGTTCCATAATGACTGCCTGGATGCCCAACTTCTCGAGCCTTCCGTAGAGATATTCGGCATTAGCATCGCCACGACCGCGTCTTCCGCCACGTCTTTGGGCATGTGTCCAGTCGAGATAATTCATCTGAATCTGCACGAAATCCCAATGATATTTGTCGTTGTTGTCGAGTAGCCAATCGAATACTTTCACATCGCCATGATAACTGAAACCAAGGTGACGAATGCGTCCTGCCTTGCGTTCTTCCAGAAGGAAGTCAAGCAGTCCGTTATCGATGAAGCGTGCCTTAAGGTTGTCTATTCCACCTCCACCAACACTGTGAAGCAGGTAGTAGTCGATGTAATCGACTTGCAACTTCTTGAACGAGTTTTCGTACATCTCCTTGGATTTCTCGAAAGACCACAATGATTCGTTCTGATTGGACATCTTTGTGGCAACATAATATTTGTTGCGAGGATGGCGACTCAAGGCATTGCCTGTAGCTGTCTCGTTACTTCCGCCACCATAAACCGGGGCAGTATCAAAGTAGTTCACGCCATGAGCAAGTGCATAATCGACCAGCTCGTTGACTTGTTCCTGTTCGCGAGGCAAGCGCATCATGCCAAAGCCAAGCAGCGAAATGTGTTCTCCCGTTCCGTTCTGAACGCGATAAGTCATCTTCAACGACTCTGGAGCATCATCTCCAAGAGCGTTCGCTATCGTTCGAGGTGAACCAATCACTTGCAGGCTTCCTAATGAAATCAACGATAATGCCGTTGCCGAGCCAAAACCTAATCGCTCCAAAAACTGGCGGCGATTCATCTCATGTTGTTGCTTGTCGTTCTTTTTCATACCAAAAGGGTTTTATTATGATATGACATGCGCACACGCAAAAGGTTTAATCGCTGAGAGAATAAGGTTTACCTGTAGTGATGCAACGCTTCTTATTGGGTGTAGCGCTCATGACGAACTCGAGCGTGCCGCCAGCCATGATGTCCTGATGCGTCAGATAAAGCTTGTCGTAAGGTTTTCCGTTGAGCTTCACTTCTTTGACATAACGCTTCTTGTCGCTGACGCCAGGAGCTTTGATGAGGAACTGTTTTCCATTTGGAAGAGTAAGTTTGCAACTCGGAACGTAAGGTGCTCCCAGCACATATTGGTCGCTTCCAGGACAAACAGGATAGAATCCCATAGCCGTGAAGATGTACCAAGCCGACATTTGTCCGCAGTCGTCATTGCCGTGAAGACCGTCTATGTTGTTGACATACATGCGGTTCATTATCTCGCGAAGCCAGTATTGCGACTTCCAGGGCTGTGACGTCCAAGCATAGAGATAGGGAACGTGATGGCTTGGTTCGTTGCCGTGAACATAACCGCCAAGCAAACATTCCTCTTCGATGTCCTCGTTATCCTCGTAATACTTCTTGTCGAGAGGCTCTGCAAAGAGGTTGTCGAGGCGTTCGATGAACTTCTTGTCACCTCCGAAGCACTCGATCATACCCTTTACATCATGAGGAACGTGGAACGAATAGTTAGCGCTATTGCCCTCGATGAAGCCTTCGCCATAAGTCTGCAAGGGTGAAAAGTTCTTCTTCCAAGAGCCGTCTTTATACTTCGGGCAAGCGAGTCCGAGGGCAGGATTGAAGACATTTTTGTAGTTAAAGGCGCGCTTCTTGAAGGTTTCAGCCATTTCCTTATTGCCTGCATCGAGCGCAGCTTGATAGATTGTCCAGTCGTCGTAGGCATATTCGAGGGTGTTGCTCGCACTTGTGCCACAACGATCATAAGGTACATATCCGTACTGAATGTAGTCTGTCAAGCCTTCCATCCACTTTGAGGTGGCAGTCGCTTGCATAGCTTCGAGCATGGCTTTCTTGTCTTTGATGCCGAGTTTCTTTGCAACATCGGAGAGGACTGCAACAGAATGATAACCGCTCATGCACCAGCCCTCGTTTGCCATCAGATACCAAACCGGCAGGAGATGGAGTGCGCTCTGTTGCTGGATGCGAATCATGCTCTCCGCCATATCTTGTCCTTGCTTGGGTTTGATGAGGTTAAGTAGCGGATGTTCAGCACGATAAGTGTCCCAAAGCGAGAAGATTGTGTAGTTTGTGAAGTCCTTTGCTTCGTGGATTTCCATGTCGTTACCGCGATACTTTCCGTCAACATCCATATAGACGGAGGGATTTATCATGGTGTGATAGAGCGATGTGTAGAAGAGCGCTTTCTGGTCGTCGGTGCCTTCAATCTCGAGGCCAGTCAGTTCTTTCGTCCATTGCTGGATTGCTCGAGTTTTTATCTCTTCGAAAGTGAGGCCTGCCGTCTCTGCTTTGAGGTTGGCGAGGGCACCACTTTGACTGACTGCTGAGAGTGCGACCTTGATGGTAAGTTTGTGGCTTGCAGGCAGTTTGAGCTGGAAGTAGGCTGCAATCTCGCGACCTGCCATATCAGGGAAGTTATGATGGATGTCATTCTTACGCCAGAAACCAGAGTACTTCATGCGTTGCTCATCTTTGTATCCATAGTTCTGGATGGGTTCGGAGAGCGAGATGGCGAAGTAGGTGTAGTTCTGTCGTGCCCAACCATTTGTGATGCGATAACCCGTCAGGAGTGTGTCGTTTTCCACGCGAAGGTAGCTCCAGAGTGTCTTTCCATCGTAGTTGTAAATGCCGTGACCAAGGTCGAGGATGAATTGTGCATCTTCTGTGGGGAAAGTGTACTGATGTACGCCAACGCGTTGTGTTGCAGTCAGTTGGGCGAGGATGTCGTAGTCTTCGAGCTTTACCTCGTAGTAGCCGGGCGAGCACTTCTCTGTGTCGTGCGAGAAGCTCGAGCGATAGCCGCCTTCCGGATTGTCTGCTCTGCCAGGATTGGTGCGAATCTTTCCCGTTGTAGGCATGATGAGTATGTCGCCGAGGTCGGAGTGTCCTGTGCCTGAAAGGTGTGTGTGGGAGAAGCCTACAATAGTCTTGTCGCGATGCTGATAGCCTGCGCAATACTCATAGACTTTGCCTTGATAACGGCCGTCCACATTGTGGGGAATAGTGTCTGTTTCAGGCGAGAGCTGAACGATGCCGAAGGGAGCACAAGCTCCAGGAAAGGTGTGCCCCATGCCGTTTGTGCCGATGATGGGGTTGACATAGTCGATGACTCCTTCTGCAAAGACGGGTGTGCAAAGAGCAAGGATGAAAGCTAATACAGAATGTCTCTTCATGATGGTGGTACTTTTTGAGAGTAAAAAAGGCGGAAAGCCGTAGCAATCCGCCTCATATTGTCAATTGATTATAGTTGTCGTTTATGCCTTAGCTACGGCTTCCATGAAGTCCTTGCAGGGCTTGAAGTATGGAATGTCGTGAGCGGGGATGACGAGAGTGGTGTTCTTTGTGATGTTGCGAGCGGTCTTCTTGGCGCGATGCTTGAGTGTCCAAGTGCCCCAACCGCGAATATAAACGTTTTCCTTGTTGATGAGTGACTCCTTGAGCGCGTTGATAACGCCTTCCACTGCAGCCAATGCTGTGGGCTGGTCGATGCCGGTCTTTTCGGCAACCAACTTTACTAATTCAATCTTTGTCATATTGGTTTGATTTTTATGTAATTATGTTTGTTTTTTCGAAAAGTGTTGCAAAGGTAAGAATAAAAATGAAAATTGAAAAGTGAAAAGAGAAAAAATATAGTTTTTTTTGATGAAATTTCATTTCAATCGCCATTTTCGAGACTAAAAAAAGTCACATTAGGGCGGAGAACTACCTAACTTGTGCATGGTTAACTGCCATTTTGGCACGTGTCGTTTGCCATCGTCACGTGTGTCATCGGGCATCGTCACGTGTGTCATCGGGCATCGTCACGTGTGTCATCGGGCATCGTCACGTTAGTCATCCGGCATCGTCCCTTGCGGTGGGGACTGTTTTTGCGCCCGTTACTTCTCTTTTTTAAGCATGTTTAATTTGCTTATTTGCTTAAATATGCGTGTATATCATTGATTTTTCAGGCGAGAAGAAATTAAGCATTTAAGCAAGTTAAACATTGCTTAAAAAGCCAAAGCGGTTTTGCTATATTATATAATTAAGGAAATAATTACTTATTTATATAATAATATATAGTCGACGCATTTTTCTCAAAATTCGTTGCTTAATTTGCTTATTTGCTTAATCTTTTTCGTGGCAGCATAAAAAGTTACTATTTTGGGGGTATTTGCAGAGCCCTCCAATTTGCTGCCGAAAACCACCTTTTTCTTGCCAGGAAGAAATGCGAGTCTTGGCAGGAAATCCAGAACCCCCGAAAAACCCCTCTAAATTGCCCCAGAATCGCCTCAAATCCTTTCGACGTACATTTGTACCACCGAGGCAAAAATTCGCGCTCTACGGTGCCTTAAAATGAGTCGTTAAAATTCTTTGAATTTTACCTCCTCAAAATCGAGCTACAAACCCTATAGCTATCCTGTTGGAATTTTTAAGCATTTAAGCAAATAAAACATTGCTTAAAAAGAGACACAGATATATTATAGAAACGAAGCGGCGAGCCTGACTGTCATGCCAAAACCCGCCGCTTCCCATGTCCGTGACTTGCGCTTTCAGAGCCTTTCGTAGCCCCATTCGTCGAGAACCTCGCTCCAATGTTCGTTGACGAGCTGGACTGTGCGAGGGTCATACTCATATTTGTTCTTTTTGTAGCCTTTCTTGCTCTGAATGTATTTCTCGATGGCAGGCTTAGCTTCTTCCCAACCTGGCAAGCTGAGCTTCCTGTAGATGTCTTCCGTGATGTTGAGAGCATCCTTCTCTATGTCCTCGAAACGCACTTCATAGAGCCTTCCCTCGGGCAACGAGGCCTTTTGCTCCTTGTAGGCATGATAGAGTTCAATATAGTTGCGCAGGATGTTCTGCTCCATTTCCTCGTCTGTGATGGTGTGGAATTGCAGGGGTTTTATCGTGCTGAGGTAAAAGGAACGAGTGCTCTCGAAGACGGTATAGGGGTTGCGCACCAGATAGACGAAGCGGGCTTGAGGGAAGAGTTCTGTAAGGGCTTTGATGCGGCCGGTATGAGGCGGGTTTTTGCTGAGGTATTGAGTGCCGCCAGTATTCCATAGACTTATCTTCACCAACTTCTCGAAGTTCTCTTTGAACTCCTGCAACTCTTCTGGCTTGATGTCTTTGAAGGTGAGGAATCGGTCGCACCATTCCTGCATTCTTTCGGGGAAGAACCAGAAATTGTAGTAGTTGTAGGGGGTCATGTTTGCGAGCGAGAACTCCTCTTCCTGCGGCAGGTCGGGCGCCAGTTCCATGTTGTCGGTCGGTCTTTTGTTGGGCATCACCCATTTCATGACAGGCTTAAACAGGCCTTGTAGCGACATTATGTAGTGCGGGAAGACAGTCTGATAGGTGGTGGTATAGCCGAAATGTTTGTCCTGAGCAAAGATGTTGTGGACGAAGGTTGTGCCGCTCCGCCAATGCCCAAGAATGAAAAGCGGGTCGTTCTCTAACGGCTTGTCTGCCAATTGTTTGCGATACTTTCGCTCTTGTAAAGCTACAAATGGACTGAGGATGCGGCAGATGCACTTCGTCAGCCAGTAGCTTGTCTTTTTATCCTTCGTGATGTGCTGCCCTTTTGTGACCGCTTTGAATGTTTTCCAGTCAGCTCCGACAAGTGTGTTGACGGGAAGTTGACTATAATTGAACAAGCCCATTTTATTTCTTTATTACGATTTCCAATCCTTGTTTGCTAAGTTCTTTCACAGCTTTCTCGATGGCTTCGTAGTGCTCAGGAGCGATGCCGAGCTTTGGGAGGTCGAGTGTCGGCAGGTCTTCTTGCAGGAGGTCTGCCTCGTCGAGCTGCTTTTCTATCATGCCCACGGCACAAGTGTTGTTCGTGATGGGGTCGATGAGGATGAAGGCGCCCGTCGCTCTGTTTTGCTTGTAAGCGTCGAAGAAAAGTGTCTTTGCTGTTGTTATCTGAACTTGACCTATCTCGTTGAGTTTGAA
>JAGCXU010000175.1 GCA_017961145.1 Bacteroidaceae bacterium
ATGAGTGCCACAACGATTCCTGTCACGATACCTATCAAGTAGAGCGACATCATCACCCAAGCTGCATGACGTGGGAAGAAAGCCGCTGAGAAGAAGGCATAAATGGGAATCTTGGCCGTACAAGACATGAAAGGAGTCAACAAAATAGTGAGTCGACGGTCGCGTTCGCTGGGAAGAGTACGGCTTGCCATAATGCCTGGAACAGAACAACCGAAGCCAATCAGCAAGGGCACAATGCTTCGTCCAGAAAGTCCTAAGCCTCTAAGCAGTCGGTCCATCACGAAAGCGATACGAGCCATATAGCCTGTATCTTCAAGCATGCTAAGGAAGAAGAACAGGATGACAATGAGTGGCAGGAAGACTATGACGGTACCAACGCCAGAATAGATGCCATCAATGATGAGTGAATGGATGGGTGGAGCGATGTTCCATTGTGTGAGGAGCTCATCGGAAAAAGCCGTAAAGCGGTCGATTCCCACTTGAAAGAGGTCCTGCAGCCACGCTCCTATCGTATTGAAAGTGAGGTAGAAGACTGCTGCCATAATGAGTAAGAAGGAAGGAATGGCTGTGTAGCGACCAGTCAGGATCTTGTCGATTCGAGTGCTTCGCCTTTGTTCGTGGCTTTCCTCCGGTCGAACAATGGTTTGCTGACAGACCTGCAGAATGAAGCGGAACCGCATATCGGCGAGGGCAGCACAGCGGTCGAGACCTCTTTCTTCCTCCATTTGGCAGATGATATGCTCGATTGTTTCCTGCTCATTCTGAGTCAAATTGAGTGCCGAAGCCACGAGTTTATCGCCTTCTATCAGCTTGCTTGCGGCAAAACGAACTGGTATGTGAGCAGTTTGAGCGTGATCTTCGATGAAATGCATGATGGCATGCAGGCAACGATGGACTGCTCCACCATGTTCTTTGGGACTGCAAAAGTCCTGTCGAGCCGGCCCTTCATGATAGCGAGCCACATGAATGGCATGACTCACAACCTCGTCCACACCCTCGTTTTTCATGGCGCTGATGGGAATGACGGGAATGCCGAGAATCCTTTCCATTCGGTTGATACGAACGGCTCCACCATTACCCTTCACCTCGTCCATCATATTGAGAGCCAATACCATAGGTATGTCGAGCTCCATCAACTGCATGGTCAGATAGAGGTTGCGTTCGATGTTGGAAGCATCAACGATATTGATGATCCCGCTCGGATTACTTTCCAGGATGAAGCGACGGCTGATGACCTCTTCGCTGGTGTAGGGACTGAGGCTGTAAATGCCAGGAAGATCGGTCACGACGGCATCTGGGTGACCTTTGATGATGCCATCTTTGCGGTCGATTGTCACACCAGGAAAGTTGCCGACATGTTGCTTGCTACCCGTCAACTGATTGAAAAGAGTCGTCTTTCCGCAGTTCTGATTGCCGACGAGAGCAAAGGTGAGGCGTCCCTTTTTTGCCGATGAAATGGGGTGAATTGTGTCTTCTTCGTGGTAACGGCCTTCCTCGCCAAAGCCTGGATGCTCCAGTTCGTGACAAATTTCTACAGTTTGGTCTTCATCGAAGGCAGGGATGTCAGTTTGTTCATCGTTCAGACTGACCTCGATCTGTTCGGCATCAGCAAGTCGAAGGGTTAGTTCGTAGCCATGAATTCGCAGTTCCATCGGGTCGCCAAGAGGTGCAAACTTCTGCAACATCACTTGGGTTCCTGGAATCATACCCATATCGAGGAAGTGCTGCCGAAGCGCTCCTTCACCACCTACCTTGAGGATAGTGGCCGATTGTCCCCTATTGAGTTCTCTCAGTGTCATAGCTTTGTGCCTTTGTCTGTTTCGCTTCGCAAAGGTATGCAAAAAGCGGCAAACAACAAGCAACTGCGTTTCTGTTCAAGTTAAAATTACCTATAAATGATGAGGTCGAAAGCGAGGTGATTCAACTAGGCCAGTGTCGTTGGCAAACATAACACTTTATGATTGCAATCGTATAGTGTGACGATTGCATTTTACTAGTGTGACGATTGCATTTTACTAGTGTGACGATTGCGATTGTCAAACGTTAAGTTTGCCAACTTCACTAAGGTTTATTCCTCAGCCTCCTCTGGTTCCTCCGGTTTTTCCTCTTTTTTCTTTGCCAAATACTCTGGCAGCGCCATTCCTGCCTGGTCGAAAAGTTCAGCAAGAGGGGGCACACTCTTCATCAATCCAGCGAGGAAGTTGGCTGTACTTGTCTTGCCTTCTCCGCCACCGCCATTGTCCCAAACGGTCACCTTATCGATGTTGATGCCCTTGATAGCCTCGACTTGTGTCTTGACGAGGTCAGGCAACTTCTCCAAGAGGAGCAGTGTGTAGGCTTTTGTAGCGTCCCCTCCAGCAGCCTGTATCATCTTATCATAACCCTCGGCCTGTTTCGTGAGGATTTGGAAGAGACCCTTTGCCTCTGCCTCCATCTTGGCGAAGATAGCATCAGCCTCACCTTTGGCATTGACTCTCTTCTGTTCTGCTTCGGCTTCAGCCGCGATAACCAGGCGCTTTTTCTCAATCTCTTGAGCTACGATGACGTTGGCTTGCTGACTTGCTCGCTCTCTATCGGCTCTGGCATTCTCAGCCTTTTGCTCTGCTGCATAAGCCTCTTCGAGAGCCTGAGCGCTTGCAACCTTCTCGGCAGCCACAGCCTTTCGCTGAGCCTCAGCCTCTCTTTCTCGACGAACTGCATCGGAGTTCGCAATCGCTATCTTGGCTTCGTTCTCACCCTTCACAGCTTCAGCGTTGGCTTCAGCAGTACGGATTCGTGTCTCTCGAACAGCCTCAGCCTTACCGATTTCACCATTTCTCTCCTGCTCAGCAACACGAACTTTGGCTTCGTTGATAGCCTTTGCGGCAGCTTCCTGACCGAGTGCCTCGATGTATCCGCTTTCATCCTTGATGTCAGTCACGTTTACGTTAATGAGTCTCAAACCAATCTTCTTCAACTCTACCTCGACATTAGCCGTAATGGCCTCAAGGAACTTGTCGCGATCGGAATTCAGTTCCTCGATGCTCATCGTGGCAATAACCAGACGAAGCTGTCCGAAAAGGATGTCTCGAGCAAGTTCCTGAATCTGCTGAGGCGTCTGTCCCAGCAAACGTTCTGCTGCTGCAAGCATGCTTTCAGGCTCTGTACTGATACCAACAGTAAAGCGACAAGGCACATCCACACGAATGTTCTGCTTCGAGAGGGCATTCGTCAGGTTCGCATCGATGCCGATAGGTGTAAGAGAGAGGTAAGCATAGTCCTCGATGATGGGCCAGACGAAAGCGCCTCCACCATGCACACACTTGGCACTCTTACTGTTGCCACGATTACCATAAATGACCAATATCTTATCGCTTGGACAGCGACGATAGCGGTTTATAATGGCCATGAAGAGGAAGACGAGTACGACGACTCCAATCACAATAAGATAGAAGGGTTCCATATTAGTTAAGAGTTTAAAGTTTAAAGTTTAGAGTTTAGAGTTGTTCCACAATCAAGACGGCTTTATCGACGACCTTCGTCACTCGAACCTTCGTTCCGCTCGGAATTGCTTCGCCTTCAGTCTGAGCCGGAAGTTCCTGAACTGAGCCATGAAAACTAATCTGAACTTTTCCGCTGCCACTGCGATTGGCAGGGATTCGGATATAGACTTCGCAAACCTGTCCCACGCTCTCTTCGATGCGATAAGAGCCGTTGCCTTCGAGCTTCATCAGTTGCTTATACATTATTATAAATGCTGCCACCATGATGCAACCGCAAAGAATTGCAGCCAAAGCAAGCAGGAAGCGGTTCTCCATCAAGCCACTCAGGCAAACGCCACCCCATCCGACACCCAACAGGAAGTTCACCATATTGCGAATCGTAAAGAGTTGTATGGCTCCACCAGTATCCATAGTATCTCCGTTGCCATCACCTAAGTCAGCTCCAACCGAGTCTAAATCGCCAATGTCGCCACCTGCATCGGTATCTTCAAGACCAAGAAGCGTCAAAGTCATCTGGATACAAAAAACAATGGAGGCAGCAATAGCTATCGTCCAATAAGCGCGCATGTAAGGAGGCAACGCTTGAAACCAATCAATAAATGTTGTTATCATAGTTCACACAATTAGTTGTTCCGAAGTACAAAGTTAGCAAATTTC
>JAGCXU010000176.1 GCA_017961145.1 Bacteroidaceae bacterium
GAAGACACGCTTGGCATAACGCTTCAGGTCCTTGATGGGGTCGGCTCCAGCGCGCAAATCATGACCGATGTCGAGGCAGATTCCCAGTCGAGGGTCGCGGTCTTTCACATCGTTCCAGATGGAGGTTGCATCGGGATAGAGAGGCATGTCTGGTCCGTGCAGATGGATGGCATAGCGGATGCCTGTCTCCTTGACTTTCTGCTCCACGTGGTCGAGCACATCCTTGCTGGGAGAGGTATCGCCCCAGGTGCCTGGGACGCCTACTATGAGGTCCACTCCTACCCTCTGTGCATAGGCAAAAGCCTTATCCACTGCAGCCACGTCTTTCATATATATAGGGCCTACGCCATAGCCAATGACGCCGTGTGCAGCCAGTTTCTCCTTGAACTTGGCTATCTGTTCTGCGTTGGCATCGAGGGGCAGATGGAAGTCCTTGATGCAGAGGTAGTGGACATCAATCTTCTTCATGAAGGCCAATGTGGTGTCGATGTCAAACTTGTTGAAGGTGTAGCCAGCCATACCGATGTGGAAGGAGTCGGCAGTCTCTGCATTGGCAGTCCTGATGGTGGAGTTGCCGCTCTTGGGAGAGGACTTGGCTGAGAGTTCGATAGGAGTCACCAGTAATGCAGCACTGGCAAGACTGCTGCGAAGGAATGTTCTGCGTTTCATATTTTTTCTTTTAAGGACAACCGACTATAGACTACAGACAACAGAATGAGGAAAGTTTATCCGATGTCCGTTGTCCGTTGTCCGTTGTCTATTGTCATAATTCATAATTTGTTCTACAAAAATACAAAAAAACTATGAACTATGAACTATGAATTGTGAATTATTTTGTATCTTTGCACAAAAAGAAGGCTATGAACACGCATAAAACCTATGTGGCCTATGATGCTACAGGCGTTCTCGACCATGAGAACAGCAACCTGAGGACCTTCCAGCAACTCCATGCCTGGCAGCGAATGCATCCAGACCGCTTCCGCTTCCTGAACATTGATGAAATCTACTTCTCGAGCGAGCATGATGACTTGGTGGACAGCACCGTGAAGACGCGTCTGATTGCCCTGATGGCTCAGGCTGACAACTTGCTTGTGCTGGTCTCTCCCGTCACAAATGTGGAGTCTCCCATGCTGAACTGGCAGATAAGCAGGGCCGTGAACCGTTTCCACTTGCCCGTCATCATAGCCTATGTGGGCAGAAATCAGCTTGAGGACAACGCTGTGGAGGAGAACTGGACTTGCCTGCCCAACAAGATTCGCAAGTACATAGGCAGAGACAGCGCCAGAATGTGCCACATCCCCCTCACGCAAGACAAGCTGGAACGCGCTCTGGGAACCTTCTCCGTAGGTGCCCAGACATATCCCTGGAACTCAACGACTATCTTCTAAATTAAGAATTAAGAGAGAAGAATTAAGAATGACATAATGTTTGCAAACAATTTTTCTTTTTTAATTTTCAATTCTTAATTAAAATAAGGCAATGAACGGACAATACATCGAACGCATTGAAATAGAGGCTCTTTGGAATGGTCGCAAGCACATTTGCTGGGACCTGCAGCCTGGTGTGAACATCCTTTCCGGCGTGAATGGTGTGGGAAAAAGCACCATCTTGAACCGTGTCATCATGCACTTGCTTGATGTTGACAAGGAGGTGCGCAGGAACGATGGTGTACACCTCACCATTTATCCCAGCGAGGCAAAGTCTGTCGATTTCGAAGTCATCCGTTCTTTCGACAGGCCCATGCTTTCCTCTGAGATAATGAACAAACTGACAGACACTCAGATGCAGACAGAGCTCGACCTGCACATCTATCACCTCGGACGCAAATGGCTCGACTATCAAGTCAACCTGTCGAACAGAATGGTAGAACTCTTCGCAAGCAACGACCCCCATGCAGCCGAGAAAGTGCAGGAGTTGGCAAACGAAAAGACACACTTCCAAGACCTCGTAGACGACCTTTTCCACGAAACAGGAAAGACCATCAAACGCGACCAGAACGAACTCTACTTCGACAGTTACGGCGAAACAATCTCGGCATACAAGCTTTCGTCAGGAGAAAAACAAATGCTCATCATTCTGCTCACAGTCCTGGTGCAAAACCGAAAGCCCTTCGTCCTCTTTATGGATGAACCGGAAGTCTCTTTGCATGTCGAATGGCAACAACGCCTTCTTGACATCACAATGGACCTGAACCCCAATGCTCAGGTCATTCTCACGACACACAGCCCTGCAGTCATCATGAACGGCTGGAGCGACAGAGTGACAGATGTCGAAGACATTGAGGTGAAATAACGCGTCCAACTATCCTACATTCAAAGTCTTATGGCAAAACGTCTGCAGGAACATCTCAACTCCAATTACTTCGAACTCGCATCGAAACTTCGACCGAAGAATGCGGCAAGAAAGATTGTGGCATATGTCGAGAGTTATGACGATGTCTTCTTCTGGCGTTCTGTTCTTCAAGACTTTGAAACCGACCACATCAAGTTTGAAGTAATGCTGCCCTCGCGCTATTCCCTTTGCAAAGGCAAGAAAGCAGCCTTGATGAACAAGCTCGGTCCTTCGCTTGGAGACTTCATGATAGCTTGCGTAGATGCCGACTACGACTACCTTATGCAAGGTGCAACAGAAATAAGCCGCACACTCCTCTCCTCGCCTTTCATTCTCCACACCTACGCATACGCCATCGAGAACTATCAATGCTATGCTCCTGCCTTGCATACTGCTTGCGTGATGAGTACTCTTAATGACCGAAACGTCATTTCGCTCGAAGCATTTATGGAGGAATACAGCAAGATAATCTGGCCACTCTTTGTTTGGAGCATTTGGGCACACAAGAATGGACAGGCAAGCAGTTACAGCATCACAGCCTTCTCGCAGACAGTTACCTTCCACGACATCAACCCTTATCACCCTGAGAACGCACTCGAACACTTGCGAAACCGTGTCAACAAACAAATTGCTTGGTTGCAACGGAAATTCCCCAAAGCAAAAGACAGTTACCTGAAACTTCGCCAAACACTGCAAGAAGAACTTGACATTCGACCTGCTGAAACCTATCTTTACATTCAAGGACACGCACTTATGGAAGGCGTCGTCCTGCCACTTCTCAATCCAATCTGCAACATGCTCAGAAGGGAACGCGAGAAAGAGATTTCACAACTTGCGCTGCATGGGCAACAAAAACAAAACGAGCTTTCTGGCTATCGGCATAGCCAATCTGCAATCGACCTTATGCTTCGCAAGAGTACTGACTTCAAGCAAAGCGCTCCATACCAGCATTTAACTGCCGATATAGAGCGACTTGTGGAGCATATCAGCAATCGCGTTCCTGCTTGAGATACTGGTCGTAAAGTTCTTGCAACTGAAGTTTCTTTTCGCCTTCCTTTTGTTCAAAGTAGGTTCCGCCATAGTAGAAGCAGGCGAAACCTCCCGAAACAATACCCCATCGACAAGCTTCTTTCAGGTCGAGAGACTTCTCGTTCAACATTTGCCTTGCAAGCGAGCCGATGATGCCTCCTGCAAAATTGTCGCCACAACCTGTACTATCGCCTTTCTTGCCTGCCTTGAGAGCCTTTCCAACAGCTTCGGAAACAGGCATGGTTTGTTCCTCAACATTGCCGAA
>JAGCXU010000177.1 GCA_017961145.1 Bacteroidaceae bacterium
CTGTACAAATAGTGGAGATAGTACAACATGGACAAAATCTAATAGGACAATAAGTTATGGATGTAATGATACATTATCTCAGTGTGATACAGCAAATAGTGGTGGAAGCCAAACATTTAGTTCAACAACAGAAACTTCAGAAATCGCAGCATACACAATAAAAGAACCCTCGAGCACGTTATATAAATAAAATAAAATCGTACCTTTGCAAAACTTATGCCCTGACCGGCATCAACAAGGACTTGGAAAAATAACAAAACCAAAACAATACATGAAAAGATTTTTATTTGCTCTGATGCTTGCCCTCTTCGCAGCAGGCCAAGTGTCGGCACAGATGACTGACGATGAGATAATCGAGTACGTCCAAGAACAACACGACGCAGGCAAAAGCCAAACCGCCATCCTCATCGACTTGCAGCGAAAGGGAGTGAGAAGAGATCAGTTGCTCCGTCTCAAGGAACAATTCGATGCGACACAGTCCGCAACCTCCACTTCCACGAGCGGCGCCACCCAGACTGCTGCAGGAGACCGTATCCGCAAGGCTAATGGCGAGACTCAGGTGGCAGGTGAAGGAACCGAGGACTTCGCAGTTGTCGGACTTGTTTCGAACGTCAAAGAAATCTTCGGCCACGACATCTTCAAGACAGACAAGCTGACTTTCGAGCCGAACATGAACATCGCAACACCTGCCAACTACGTCCTCGGACCAGGCGATAAAGTGCTGATCGACGTCTATGGAACTTCGCAAAGCAGCCGCGAATACGCCATCTCGCCTGAAGGAACCATCATCATCGAAAAGATAGGCCCTGTAGAAATAGCCGGTCTGACTGCAGAACAGGCTCAAGCCAAAGTGAGAAGCAAGATGGGACAGCACTATCAAGGCTCAAGCATCAAACTCACTGTCGGCCAGACTCGCACAGTCATCGTGAATGTTTTGGGCGAAGTCATCAATCCCGGAACATACACTTTGTCGGCATTCTCAACTGTCTTCAACGCTCTCTATCTGGCTGGAGGTGTCACAGAGATTGGTACCCTCAGAAACATCAAAGTGAGTCGAGGCGGAAGAATCATCTCCAAGATAGACGTTTACGACTACATCCTGAACGGCAAACTCACTGGAAATGTGATGCTTCAGGACAACGACGCCATCATCGTGGGTGCCTACGATGCCCTCGTCAACATCAGTGGCGCCATCAAACGACCAATGTTCTACGAAATGAAGGAAGGCGAAACGCTGAAGTCCTTGCTGGATTATTCAGGAGGTTTCAAGAGCGAAGCCAACAAAGGCGCCATCAGCGTCGAACGCAAAACCAACGAAGGTCTGACAGTACACACAGTGGAGGAATGGGACTTCGCATCCTTCGTCGTCCAAGATGGAGACAGTGTTAACGTCAAGGAAATCATCGACCGATACAAGAACATGGTTGAAGTCAGCGGTGCTGTCTTCTATCCTGGGCACTATTCTATCTCCAACGAGTGCAACAGCGTACGCACCCTTATAGAGAAAGCCGGTGGTGTCATGGAAAATGCCTACACCAATCTTGTCGTCCTCTTCCGCATGAATGAGAATCGTACACGTAAGGCAATGAGCATCGACCTTGCAGGCATCATGAGCGATAATGCTCCTGACGTTATTCTGGAAAACGAAGACTCGCTGGTTATATCGTCCGAAGAGGAAATCAACAGAACTCGTGTTTACCACATTTATGGTCCGATTGCGAAGCCAGGTTCTTATGCTTATGTCGAAAACATGACATTGGAAGACGCTATTGTGGCTGCAGGCGGACTGCGAGAAGAAGCCCTTCTGAGCAACATCGAAATTGCACGTCGTCTGCAATATACAGATGAACGAGACAGCACATTTAACAGAAAAGCCAAAATCTACACATTCAACATTCAAGACGGACTTGTAGCAAAAGACGGACAAAACTTCGCTTTGAAACCGTTCGATGTGATAACCATCAAGAGAAACCCAGAGTTTGCCGATGTTTCCATTGTTCGCATTACTGGCGAAGTCAAGTATCCTGGCAACTATAGTCTCGAAGGCAGAAACGACAGATTAAGCGATCTTATCAAACGTGCCGGAGGTCTGACGGAGGCAGGCTTTGCCGAAGGAACGCGCTTCACACGAGCTTTAATGCCGAACGAAAGGGAGCGTGCCCTGCAATTGCTGGAAATGGCTCACAGCGCAGACACGGTCGACGTTGATAAAATAGCCATAAAAGACAGATATCCTGTAGGCGTCGACCTTCCAATGGCAATGAAGAAACCTGGTGGCGACAAAGACATCATCCTGCGAAATGGTGACCAGATTGTCATTCCACAACGCATCAACACAGTTCGCATCAGTGGTGAAGTACTGTATCCCAACACCGTTCCATACGTCGAGGACAAGTCCGCTTCATATTACATCAATCAGGCTGGTGGAACAAGCAGTAACGGACAACGCAGCAAGGCATTCATCATCTATGCTAACGGGCAAGTAAGTCGCTTGTATCATGGTCGTATTCAACCTGGATGCGAAATCGTCATCCCCACAAAGCCTGACAAACAAGTTGACACACACAAGGCATCCATAGCTCTGGCTGGCGTCAGCGCACTCTCCACTGTTGGTGCCGTCCTCATTAGTGCTCTGAGGAGATAAGTACATAGTGCAAGCTTCAATGTTTATCGTTATGGAAGAAAAGAAAGAAAACATACTGGACTTGACGGAAATTGTCCCAATGCTATTTAAGAGATGGAAGCTGTATGCCATTTGGATGGCAGGTGTTATCATCTTCTCTCTGATATTCGTGTTCACCATTCCTCGTTATTATACCTGTCAAGTCATGCTGGCTCCAGAAGCAGGTGGAGGAAGCATGAATTCGATTTTAAGCTCCTTCGGATTCGGTGAGTCCCAAACAACTAGCGATGCCATTTCCCCCAACCTTTACCCTGACCTGATGAAATCAAAAGATTTTATCGTGTCGATGTTCCCCGTCGAAGTCACCACTCTGGATGGTTCAATCAACACAACATACTATGACTACCTGCTGAAACACAGCAAAAGTTCCTGGTATATGAGCCTCATCGGGAAGTTGAAGAAATCGATGAAGCCGAAGAAAGTCGAGGCAAACACTTCCGGAGCAAGAGGAAAGACATATTCCAGCAGTTTCCTGCTTACTGAAAAGCAATACAATATTGCTGGGGCTATAGGTGGAAAGATTCAATATGGTTACGACAAGAAAACAGGTGTCATCTCTGTCATCGTCAACGACTTCGACCCATTAGTATGCGCCCTGATAGCAGATACCGTTAGCCACAAGTTGCAGGACTTCATCATGGACTATCGTACAAAGAAGGCACGCAACGACTTGGAATATGCTCAGCGAATCTACAACCAAGCAAGGGCTGATTACGAAGTAAGTAACGGTCAATACGTAGCTGCTGTTGATGCCAATTGGGACATTATCAACGAAACAGCTAAGGCACATCTGGAAGCCCTCAACAACGATAAGACGATGAAGTACCAGACCTTTGCTGCTGCGACACAGAAGTTGGAAGCGGCTAAGGCCAAACTGCAGGAAGCCACTCCAGTCATTACCGTCTTGCAAGGGGCATCAGTTCCTCAGAAGCCTGCAGGTCCTAGAAGGTTGTTCATCACCTTGGCACTAATGGTTCTGGTGGGCTTTGTATGCACAATATATCTCGTTGTCGTGTATAACAGCAAGAAAGTGAAAGAACAAGCATCTTAATCCTCAAATGCAGTTGATGGATATTCTGATTCTGTCCATATTTGCCATTGTGGTGGTAATGTCCTTTCTGGAGGACTATATGCCTTCATGGCAGAAACTGCTAATTCTTTTTACCCTTGGCATCGCGATGATATGTATCTCGACATTCAAGCCGATGACAACGACAGATGCCAAATCCTATGAATATTACTTCTACAACAACGACGACATCATCATCGAAACAGCCACAGAGCCAACATACATTCAGCTGAGTCGTTTAGTCTTGTCTTTTGGTGGTGGAGTAATAGTGATGTTCTTCATCTATGCGGCATTGGCAGTTCCTTTGAAACTTACTGCTTTTTGGAAGATAACACCTTATGTTTTCACGGCTTTGCTGGCTTATGTAGGCATTTATTATCCTCGACAAGATGTTGTGGCAATTCGTTGCGGTGTCGCTGCAGCTTTCCTACTATGGGCTTTAGTGCCTTTGGCAAAACGCAAATATTTTCTTGCAACAGTTTTGACTTTTGTTGCAACGATGTTCCACTATTCCAGCCTGGCATTTCTGCCGATATTGATTGTCGGAAACATGCAAGTGGGAAGGTTCTGGAAATATCTTCTTGGAGCAGCGATTCCCATCTGTCTCGCATTGTATGTAGTGGGCATCAGTGCAGTCTCATTAATTCCCGCTGCCATCATCGAGGGAAAGTTAGACATCTACAAAGAGATGAGTGAAAGCGGAGGATGGGAGGAATACATACCATACAAGCAGTTGACATTCTTGACAGAGTTTGTGCTGCTGTACATCTTCATCTTCTACTACGAGACAATCAAGAAACATTGCATCTATGCTCCCATTCTCATCAAGATACTTGTTATGAAGATGGGAATTTTGATTATGTTTGCCAAGATTCCAGTTCTAGGTGGACGTTTGGATGACCTGTTTGGAATATTTACTGCTGTTTCCCTAACATGTTGTATGTACTGCATTAAGCCTCAATATGTGGTGAGACTTGGCATATGTGTGTTCTCTTTAAGTTATTACATCATTTACATGCTTAGTCATTCATACTTTAACTAAATGAGCAAGAAACGCATCATATTCCTATTGCCAGGATGCGACATTGACGCAAAGACTCGTAAATGTGTTCCTGTTGGCGGCTACAAGGTCGTGTACGAGTACGCAAACCGCCTTGCCGACGATGGATTTGATGTGGTTCTTGCCTTCTCGCATGCAAGATGCAGTTACAAGAATCCTCTCCGACACATATATAGTTTCGCAGGTTATCTTTATAGAAAACTCATGGGACAGATGCGGGCCGGAGAATACTTCCCCTTGAATCCTTCCATCCAGAAATGGTTCCCATATTGCTACCATAAGCCCTTCATCACTTTTAGCGACACAGACATCGTTTTCGCTACTGCCTATGATACGGCCGTAGAACTGAACAAGTTTTCTCAGATTCCACAAGACAACAAATACTATTTTATACAAGGCTATGAGATATGGCGCGACAATCCCGAAGCAGTGAGGGCATCATATCGCTTCGGTTTCCACAATATTGTCATCGCTCCCTGGCTTGGGGATATTGTCAGAGAAAGCGGAGCAGAATCAACCTTGATAACAAATGGACTTGATTTCCAACGATTCTCTTTGAACAAGTCCATTGAAGAAAGGTCGCCATCTGAAATCGTTCTGCTGAATCATACTCTCGAGCACAAACGAGTGAAGGACAGTCGTGCTGCTTTGGACATCGTCAAAAAGCAGATTCCAGAACTTCATGTCACAATGTTTGGCACTTGCAATGCTCCTAAAGATTTGCCTTCCTGGTACACCTACCATCGCCAGCCAAACGGACAGGAACTCTGCGACATTTATAATAGCGGAGCCATTTATGTGGCGGCATCAGATTTTGAGGGATTCGGGCTTACCATAGGCGAAGCGATGATATGCGGCTGTGCTGTGGCATGCACGGACAATGGCGGTTTCCGCTGTATGGCAGAACACGAAAAGACTGCCCTCTTATCGCCCGTTTACGATGTGGAAGCTTTGGCAAAGAACATTATTCGCCTCATCAGCGATAACGAGTTGAGGTACAAGATAGCACACAACGGAAATCAAGACATCAGACAATTCTCGTGGGAAAATTCCTATCATAAACTAAAAACACTTATACTGCGATGAAAAGACTTCTTCCGATAGTTTTCACTTTATTATCCATCCAGACTCTCCAAGCAGGCGAGCCAGACGGGTTCCCCATCATTGCCGACATCATGCATACAGAACTCTACGATGCCGTACGATTCCGCGACATCCACAAGGCCGGCTTCAATGCATGCATTTGCTTGTGCAAGACTCCGGAAAAGATGCAAGCCGCACTCCATTATGCAGGAATACATGGCATAAAGGTCATCATGTTTAGCAACCCTATTTACGACAATCCTGAAAAGAATGTGCCGCTCGTCAAGGGAAACCAATCATTGTGGCAATATCATCTGGCCGACGAGCCTAAGATGAAGAGTTTTACAAAGTTGAAAGACCTTCAAACGCGCATCAAGAGAGCAGATCCCAATGCCCAGTTCTTTATCAACCTCTGTCCCAATAGCAACAAGGAAATTCTCAAGTCCATCGGAGTGGAAAAATATCCCGATTACCTGAAGGAGTTCAGCAAAATCGAACAGCCGCAGATATCCTATGACTATTATCCAGTACGAGCAAACGGGAAACAGGGAAGTCAATGGTATAACATCTTGACAGACATCAGGAATGAAAGTCTTCGTACAGGAAAGCCGTTTTGGGCTTACATCCTTTGCGTACCCCATCTGGTCTATCCCACACCCACAATCGGTCATCTTCGCCTGCAGTGTTATGTCAACCTGGCCTATGGAGCCCAAGGCATCGAGTACTTCTCCTACTCCACTCCAGCGCCAACCAAACAATACGACTTTCACGATGGTCCTCTGTTGCGCAACGGAAAGAAGAGCAGGACATACAAGTTGGTCAAGAAGATGAATGCCGAACTGAAACCGGTGGCAAGCCTGTTCTGGAAAAGCAAAGTGACGGGCATAGAGCATCGCAAGTGCGAAGACGGAGAAGTTGTTGTGTCCCACTTCATAAAGGGAGAAAAGTACTATACATGCTATGTCAATAAGAGTGCAGAAAAAGATGTGACGGTCAGTTTGCGTGCCAGCAATCACATATTGCGGATACGAAAGGACTTGAAGACCGAAGCCGTAAAGACACGCTACAAACTTTCTGCTGGAGACATATTGATTATGAGGGACAGATAAATGAGTTGCATCGTTGTCATACCTGTTTACAAAGATGTGCCTTCCAGTTTGGAATGTGCATCTATCCGCCAGACATTCCGTGTCTTAGGCAGGCATGACATTGTGTTTGTCACACACAAAGACTGTCAGTTGGACAATTACAGACGAATCGTCGAGAATGAACTTGGAACGATGCGAACAGAATTCTTCGATAAAGGCTATTTCGACTCGACGGCTCACTATAGTGACCTCTGCTTCTCGGAAGAGTTCTATCTTCGTTTCAAGGACTATGACTTCATGCTCATTTGCCAGACAGATGCATGGGTTTTCCGTGATGAACTCGATTATTGGTGCAGTCAGAACTACGACTACATCGGGGCTCCCATCTATTTCCCATACAACGAGAAGCGATTCACAAAAATATTCTTCGGTATAGGTAATGGCGGTTTTTGCCTACGCAAAATAACACATTGCCTTAAAGTTGTGCGGCACGACAGAAAGAGAACCTTCTTAAAGCCCCGTGCTTTGATGCGAATGTATTGGTATTACTTCCTTTACAACGAAGCATTTACCGAGAGCATCTTCAAGCGTATGGCATTGGTGGGAAAGGTGTTTGCCAAATGTTTCGGAATAGGCAATACGACAGGATACTTCATTCAAAATCACATCAACGAAGACATGCTGTTCGGAAGTTGGGCTGCACAATCTTGGGGATTGGCAGACTGCAGGCTTCCTGATGAAATGACTGCAGCACGCTTCTCGATGGAGGTGAATGCTCCGATGCTCTACAATCAGCTGGGAGACAAGCTTCCCTTTGGCTGTCATGCCTTCGAGAAGTGGAACTACTCGGACTTTTGGAAAGAACACATAACGCTGGAATAAGAGATGATCAACCTGATAATAAAAGACGGGCTGGGAAACCAGATGTTCCAATATGCCTTTGCCAGACTGCTTGCTGAAAAGCATAGACAGCATGGCGAACATGAAGGAATATGGATTATCACGCAGTTCATCAATTCCAGACAAGATGAAGGCAATGATGTTCGAAGAATGTCCCTGCAGCACTTCGTACTTGCCGATGATGTGGCCGTCATGCCCGAGCAGGAGCAGGAGAGAGCGATGAGACGCTTCAAATGGCGTACTTTGTGGACTTCTGGCATAAAGGAACTCATCAAATGGCGTTTGTTGCGCAGATACGAGAGTACAGATGCTTTGGCCACCCGCCGAGGGAAGCACGGCATCTACTATCCCTATGGCCCCTATACCGACCATCCTATTACATTGAGCAAATGCAACGAAAAGTTCGTTTTCGGCTTTTTCCAGAGCATTCAGAACGTTGCACCCATCCGCGATATTCTGCTGAAAGAGTTGAAGGTAAAGACCGAACCTTCCGAAGCGAACCGCTCTATGTTGGAGTCTATCGCAAGCAAAAATGCAGTTTGTCTGCACATAAGACGCGGAGATTTCCTGAATCCCAGATGGAAAAACCTGCAGATCTGCGACTTCGACTACTATAGTAAAGCCATTGATATCGTGCTGGAGAGGGTGGAGAAACCCGTATTCTTCGTCTTTTCGAACAGCCACGAAGACCTCGAATGGATTGCCGAGAACTATCGTTTCCCGCAAAAGTATCCTGGGACAGACCAGCCCGTCGAAATCAATTATGTTGATTTGGACAATCCCGACTACGAGGAATTGCGATTGATGACTGCCTGCAAGCACTTTATCATTAGCAACAGCACTTTTAGCTGGTGGGCTGCTTGGCTTTCAGAGAACAAGGACAAAGTGGTTTGCGCACCCGAGCGTTGGAACTTGGAATACGATGATGACTATAAGATATACGACCCATCATGGATAAAAGTCCAAAGATAACCGTCATAACTGTCTGCTACAATAGCGTCCAGACCATCGAGAAGACGGTACAAAGTATTGTCAATCAGGACTATGCCCATCGCGAATATATCGTTGTCGACGGGCTTTCTACGGATGGGACCTTGGACATTGTGGACAAGTATCGCAGCCAAATCGACATCGTCATTTCGGAGAAAGACAAGGGCATCAGTGATGCGTTCAACAAAGGCATTCGGCAAGCCGGCGGCGACCTCATCGTCTTGATCAATTCCGACGATATTCTGCTGGAAGGAGCTTTGTCGAAAGTGGCTCAGGAATGGACGCCCGAAGTGGATGTCCTTGCCACAAATGTCATCATGAAAGATGCTGAAACTGGCTTTGAATGTCGCGAAAAACCATCCACAACCTTCCCTTTGATGCCGTTTTTCCGCCATGTTGCCCACCAAGGAGCCTATATCAGTCGAGAATGTTATGATAAATATGGACTTTACGACACCAATATTCGCTGGCCGATGGATTTGGAGTTTTTGATGAGAGTCTATACCAAAGGAGGCACTTTCAGGCACGTCGATATCGATACGGCCGTGTTTGTCAGTGGTGGGACAACCAACAAAAACAACATTCTCAAGAAGAAGAACGACTATCTCTACCTGGTCAGGAAGAATGGAGGAAATGCCTTGCAGGCTTGGACTTTCTATCTGTTTCTGGTGGCCACGCAGATGGCAAAGAAGGTCCTGTCGGTCTTCGGAAAGAATTTTGCACAAAAACTGAGATACACAAAATCATAGATTATGAAAACCATACTACACATTTCCAAGTACTATTACCCCGATTTGGGCGGCATCGAGACCGTCGCGATGTATCTGGCGGAAGGGATGAATGCCTACCATAATGTGGTCATTTGCTTTGCAACGGACGGCATGTATAGCGAGGAAGACATCCGAGGAGTGACCGTTTACCGCGTGCCTGTAAACTTTTCGTTCATGAGCCAGGACGTCGCACTCTCCTATCGGAAGGTCCTCAAGCAGGTCCTGAAGCAGGAAAAGCCCGAAGCCGTTCACGTTCACCTGCCCAATCCCTTCGTCTATCCCCTCGTTTGTTCCTGTGTAAGCAAAAAGACGAAGGTCGTCCTCCATTGGCATTCCGACATCCTTTCCAAGGGACTGATGTACTATCTGGTCAAGCCTTTCGAGACGGCCATTCTCCGCCGAGCCGACATCATCATTTCCACCTCGCCCAACTACATCCCCGACTCCAAGCCCCTGCAACGCTATATCGACAAGGTCCGTATCGCCCAGAACGGCATCATTTCCGAGCGCTTCTATCCCCTGATGGGCGACGAGGATAAAGTCAGGGAGATACGGGAACGGTACAAGGGAAAGACGATTGTCTTCACTTGCGGACGACACATTCCCTACAAGGGCCTCGACAACCTCATCAAGGCCGATTCCTTCATCAAGAGCAACTGCGTCATACTCATCGGAGGCAAAGGCCCCATCGACGGGGAACTGAAGCAAATGCCCCATTCCGATCGCGTCATATTCCTTGGCCGATTGCTGAACGACAGACTTCGCCAGTACCTCTATGCCGCCGACATCTTTGCCTTCCCCTCGAACACCAAGGCAGAAGCTTTCGGCATTGCGCTGGCCGAAGCCATGTATTGCCGTTGTGCATCAGTCAGTTGCGAGCTGAAAGGCTCTGGCGTAAACTGGGTGTCCATCGATAAAGAGACTGGCATCGTAGTTCCCCTGAACGACATAAAGGCCTTTGCCGAAGCCATTGACACATTGGCCAACAACGATGAACTGCGCAAACGATATGCCGAAGCAGCCAAGAAGCGCATCGAAGAGAACTTTACCAGAGAGAAAGCCGTAGCCGTGATGAACAGCATCTACAAGGAACTGTTCGCTTGACGCCCCCTACACATCGCAACTCCCATCAAAACTGATGCTGTCGCGGTTTTGACCACGAACACGGATAAAAGCTGAGCCCGAATCGTAGATTTCGAGGATATAATGGTAGAGGTCCTCGCGCGTTCGTACGCTCAGCTCTATTCTGGTCAGACCCTTTTTGGGACGCGTCTCGCTATATCCGATGATGGGAGCCTCGAAGTTCAGACCTTCCGGAGAAATGGCAGCCGTCTGGTGCACCTGCCCCATATAGGGAAGACGGCTCTCCAGCGTGTCGCCCTTGATTTCCAAGTAATAGCCATAGGCAACCGTCCTCGAAGCATAGCGGAACGGATTCATCGAGCGCACACTAATGCGCAGATGCCTGCCTGCCAAAGCCTCAGCCACAGCTTTTCCTGTCTCGGCATCCCGTTCGGCCGACTTGGGGCTGGCACAACCCGCCATCAGTAGCACAATCGCCACAAGGGCCATCATTTTCAACTGGGTGACACTCATCCTACTTCCATTTTTCATCAGTATAATAATTTAGATACAGTTTACGGCTCTTCCACATGGTTACCCCTAATTCTTCTGCAAAGTTACGATTTTTTGTGAAAACGCCAAATGCTTGCATCATTATTTATTATTCTTGAAGCAGGGCACTTTTTATGGGGTAAAATTCTATGAATTTTAACGACTCGTTTTAAGGCGCCGTAGAGCGCTTCTTTTTGCCTTGGTGACAAAATGTACGTCCGAGAGGTTTGAAGCGATTCTGGGGCCATTTACGGGCGAGATAGAGGGCATCTGATTTTAGGAAGAAATTCAGCTGGAAGATATGAGGAACATTTGCCTGCCAAAAAAGACAAACCTTCACACCTTCACAATTCACAGTTTATTTTTGAAGGGTTGCATTCCTTCAGTTAGATTTATCTATACTTATTAATTATATATATATTAATAATAATATAATAATATTAATGATAATTAACATTCTTAATTCAAGTATTTGAGTGCAAGGGCACAAAAATAAACTGTGAATTGTGAATCTGTGAAGATTCCGCCACAGCAGCCTGAACAAACTTGGGGCAGGAGCATCGGCCTACATGGCACGTCACATCCTCAAACTTAACACGTTACGTTTGCCAACGTGGCACTATACGATGGCAATCGTCGCACGTTACGATGGCCAACGTCATTGCGGTCATCAATAAAAAAGACACAGCCCAAATGCTTTATTTCACCGCAATTTTTCGCGTAATGCTGTGCTGGCCGTCGGTTGCGACGAGGATGTAAAGGCCCGAATGGGGAGCTATCAAAGTGACGTCTGAACCGGAGGAGGTCATCTGCCGACTGCCGTCAACAGAGACGAGTCTGACCATCAACGGCTTCTCCGCCTTGACAGATATCCTCCTTCCTGCCACATCGATGTCGAAGAAGGCTTCGTCGGTCAAGCGAATTCCATCAGGCAGTTCCGCTCCCAGATACTTGGCTTCGATGGTTTCCTTGAAGACATTGATTTTGATATAGTAGTAACCGTCGTTGGAAATGCGCCATTTGTAATCTTCCGAACCATTGTACCACAATTCCTTGGCATTCAATACGGAGGCATCTTGGGTGAAGGGGTGAAGCACTTTCGGGCTCCAGCCATATTGACCGTTTATCTTGAAGCGTTTGGGTTCCTGATTGTAAGTGTAGTTCTTCAGCAAGCCCGTCCACTCGAAGACATTGGGGTCGTCCCAATTCTGTTCCATCTGTTTGCCGGAAGTAATCTGCCAATGTCCTTCCTGACCGGAAATGCCCTTCCCCTGTTCGTCTTCGACACAACCGCCACATATCCAAGCTTCATACCAACGCACAAACAGTTCGCCGGTAAGTTGCTTGTTGTAAGTGTCCACAGTAAAGCGGTAGTTGTCAGCCTCGAAGAGAACCGCCCACTCCGAGCCGACACTATCCCGCTTCTGAACATAGTCGGCCTTGTTCGTAACGATGTCAGTATCAACAAGTTTCGGAGCATAATAAGTCGAGGGGTTTGCGGAGTTGGAGGTGGTGATATAGAGGTTGCCCGGAAGCAACTTGCCGTGGAACTTGAAGGTGTTTCTGCCGCTCACATTCGTCGGAAACTTGGTCAACTGTTGTATGCCACCAGGTACGGCAGAACCGCGAACATAAAGACGCGTCTGCGCTTGCAAGGCGAAAACCGAAATCAGGGAGCAGAAGAAATATAATAATATGTGTTTCATCGCGTTATGCCATATCGCTAAGTGGTACATTGATTGTGATGGGAGCCGAAAGGTCGCTGGTGCTTACGGAAATCGTGAGCGTTCGCGTCACTTCATCATATTGTATGTCAGAGTCGTCAACAGGCTCTCCGTTGACTGTTATGCCATCCCGGATGAAAGAAGCAGGAGTGCCAAGAAACTCGACGGCCCATTTCCTTTCGGTCGGCATCCCTTCGAAACTTCCCCTCCGCCCCTCGATGGTTAGCAAGACGTTACTTGCAGAGCGCTCTTGCGTGAAAGTCGTCATGGCCCAAGCATCACCTTTGTACTCTTGTCCGTCGCCTCTGTCCTCATAGAATTGTCCTGTGCCATTCGCTCCCGGAACGACTTTGAGGATAATCTCGCCAGGGTCGTTCACGACTGTCCGACGAACGGGATAGAAGGGAATGACGCTGCCAGCACGATAGAAGACGGGGAACTCGTCGAGGGAATAAGCGCCATAAATAGCCTGAGCGCCCTTGAACAGCTGTGCCCTTGTCACGTCCCACCACTTCTCGACTGCTCCGGGAAGCCATACCGTCCGACAGGAAAGGCCATTCTGCTGAGGCGTGTAAATGGGTGCGACAAGCATGTCGTTTCCGAACATATACTCGTCCTCGTAGATATATGCATTGCCGTCTTCGGGATAATCATAATAGAGAGGCCGGTTCATGCCAATGCCCGTATCGTAGGTTTCCCTTGCCGCAGTATATAAATAAGGGAAGAGACGATAGCGCAGACGGACAGCTTCGCGGAGTTGCTCAAAGTTGCTGTACTTCCAGATGCGACGTTCCAATTTGCTGTCGTTCGTGGCATGAGTGCGGAAAATGGGCGTGTAAGCACCAAACTGAAGCCAGCGAAGAAGCAGTTCAGGATCGTTGTTTCCACCTTGATGTCCCCCAAGATCATGTCCCCAATAAGCATAGAGGACGTTGCTCGCATTACTCGTAAAGAAGATTTCATACCCTAGCATCGACCAAGCGGCCCACGCATCGCCGGAGAAACAGATTGGATATCTGTGCGAACCAAGCCCTCCCCAACGATGATAGATGACAGGTCGAAGGTCAGGACGATTCTTTTGCATGTCCTCGAAGAAAGTGTGATTGCACCAGAAAGTCTCGCCCAAATTCTCCGAGCCCTCAGCCGGCGTATAGCTCTTCTCCTGCCCATGCTTGCCTACGGTAAGGGCTTGCTGCCAGTCCAACCACCAGAAATCGACGCCTTCTCTCTCGTGAGGTCGGATGATATCCTTGAAGAAAGCCTGCATGAAATCGTAGTCCTCCACCTTCCAGAGAATTGTCTGTCCAGATGTATCGCCCAAGTCGCGAGCAAGCGTCCTGTAGTTGTCCTCGTGAGTTCCCACGCCATCGGAGGGGTGGAGGTTAAGGGCTGTCTTCAAGCCATGATTGTGCATGAAGTTGATGAGCGTTTTAGGATTAGGAATGCGGTTGGTGTTCCAGCTCCATCCAGTCCATCCACTTTTGTGCCAATCCATGTCCATGATGAGCACATCCATAGGAATGTCGTTGTTCTCGACATCGCGAACAATCTGTTGAAACTCGGCTTGTGTGTAAGCCCAATAACGGCTGTACCAGTAACCCAAAATGTATTTCGGAGGGAGAGGCACACGTCCGCCAACCTTTGTATAGTCGGTCAGACACTTCTTATACTCGTGTCCATAGCCGAGGAAATACCAGTCGATGGCAGTTTTATCGACGGGATTTGCCCACCACGAAATGCCGTCTTCCTTCTGTTCGAGTGCATAAGAGGAACTTCCATCGCCCCTCAAAGTGGCAGGACTCTCGTCTATGATGCTCCAGCCTGCTCGCGAAAGAAGGCCTTTTTCCAGGTTGCTCCGTTTGTTGTCACCCCAAGCCTGATCGAGGGTGCGACAGGTTCCAAGCAGATTCATCGAGTCGTCTTTGCCCGGATACCAAGTCACGGTCCTTCCGTTCATTTGGAAAGTGACCATCAGGTTATCGGGTTTCTTGTCCGTAGCCTTGAATTCGCTGCCTTCCTTGTAGCGGAGAGTCAGGTCTTCTGTCCTGATATAAAGGTATCCGTCGCTCGTTTCGGTAGTGAATTCGGGCACTGGCAAACGACGGTTCACGATGCCGAAAGTGGCTCTGTCCTCGAACAAAGCGGATTGGCTATACTGGATGCGAATCATCTGACTCGTGAGAACCGTAAAACGGGCATTGCCCGAAACGACGATTGCAGCAGAGTCGGCAACCGGATCGAGCACTTCCTGAGCACTCAGAGGCAATGTCGCCATGAAAAATGAGACAACGAGAAAACGAAAGAATGAAAGCTTTGGACTGTTCTTCATACTTGTTATGGTCTTTGCTTTATTTGCTTGCAAAGTTACACTTTTCTTGCAAAACAGACAATAATTACACGTTCAAAATTGCATTTTTACACTTCGATGCACCTCAGGCTTGCTATTTTCTGGCGTTTTCTTTGCTCATCTCGGAGGAAAATCGTAACTTTGCGCGAGATAATTAATAATTAATAAGGTATAGAAAACATGTTTCGAACATTCTCACTTTTGCTGACTATTCTGTGGTCGAGCCTGGCTTTGGCACAGGAAATAACGAACCCAGTTTGGCGAGGAAACTGGCCTGATCCGACTGTTTGGCTTGGCGAAGACGGTCGCTACCACTGTCTCGCAACCAATCCGACTCGCTCGCTCGTGAGCGACGACCTGTTCAATTGGGAGATGAGCGAGGTCGTTCCCATCGACATCGACTCCTGGAATACCATGCACGCCATAAGCCGAAACTACTGGGCTCCAGATGTGGCAACCGTCGCAGGCAAGCGAAATCTCTACATATCGCTTTACAATAGTGCGGAAGACAGCAATATCGGGGTCTTGCAGGAGTATGCTCCTGGTCAGTTCAAGTTTGTCGGCATCATCACAAAAGGCCGAGAGACGGGCATTCACGACACCATCGACCCGGAAGTCGTTACCGACCCCAAGACGAAGAAAGTGTGGCTCTTCTTCGGTTCCGTAGGTGGCATTCATCGCATCGAACTCAATAAGGACGGACTTTCCCTGAAAGAAGGGGCAAAATATGAGCATGTGGCAGGCCTCAAGGTTGAGGAGAATCCCAATCGCTCGAAGGTCTTCGAGGGCTCTTACCTGCACAAACACGGCAAATACTGGTACCTCTTCGTCAGCTCCGGCTTCTTCGGAGACCATACCTATCAGCTGAAAGTGGGTCGCGCAAAGAAGTTGACCGACGACTTCTTCGACAGAGAAGGCCGCCCTTTGAAGGAAGGCTTCGCCACAACAGTTCTGCATAGCGACGAGGGCGACCAGTTCTATGGGCCAGGCCATTGTGGAGAAATCTTCAAGGCAAAAGACGGAAACGAGTACATCTTCTACCATTGCCATGTTGCAGGAAGCAGGAGACAAGGAAGCAGACCACTCTTCATCTCCCAGGTAAAATGGGACAAAGAGGGCTGGCCATACGTCGAAGGAGGAAAGCCACAATGATGCGAGGGAAAACGACTAGTGCGACGATGGCAATCGTATAGTGTTACGATGGCGATCGTATAGTGCGACGTTGGCAATCGTCACTGGGGACGTTTGAAAACATAACTGGAAGAAAGAAAAAATTAACTAAGATAACTGACAATATGACACTCATTAAATCAATCTCAGGCATACGAGGAACCATCGGAGGAAGGGCTGGAGATACGCTCAATCCCCTCGATATCGTGAAATTCACATCTGCATATGCGACTCTCATTCGCCGTACAACAAAGGTCGAGAGCAACAAGATAGTGGTCGGAAGAGATGCCCGCATCTCCGGACCTATGGTGAAGAATGTGGTCTGCGGAACACTCATGGGAATGGGCTTCGACGTAGTCAACATCGGACTTGCCACGACTCCAACCACAGAAATCGCAGTCACGATGGAAGGAGCTTGTGGCGGCATCATCATTACAGCCAGCCATAATCCCAGAATGTGGAACGCCCTGAAACTCCTCAACTCCAGCGGCGAATTCCTCAACAAAGAGGAAGGCAACGAAGTGCTCCGTATCGCAGAAGCCGAAGACTTTGAGTATGCTGATGTAGATCACTTGGGGTCTTATCGCGAAGACAACACTTACGACCAGAAACATATTGACCTTGTGCTCGGCCTCGACCTGGTTGATGTGGAAGCCATCCGAGGAGCGAATTTCCGCGTAGCCTTCGACAGTGTCAATAGTGTTGGCGGAGTCATCCTCCCGAAACTGCTCGAACAACTTGGCGTAAAGACCGTAACAGGCCTCTTTACCGAACCGACTGGCGACTTCCAACACAATCCAGAACCCCTCGAAAAGAACCTCGCCGACATAAAAGCCCTGATGCAAAAGGGCCAGCACGACATCGCCTTTGTCGTCGACCCTGATGTGGACCGCCTCGCACTCTTCTGTGAAGACGGAACGATGTATGGCGAAGAGTACACACTCGTCACGGTTGCCGACTACATTCTGCAGCATACACCAGGCAATACGGTCAGCAATCTCTCCTCCACTCGCGCTCTTCGAGATGTGACACGAAAGTACGGATGCGAGTACAACGCTGCAGCCGTGGGCGAAGTTAACGTCGTAACTAAGATGAAGGAGACAGGAGCAGTCATCGGCGGAGAAGGCAACGGTGGCGTCATCTACCCTGCAGCCCACTACGGACGAGACGCTCTTGTAGGCATCGCACTTATCCTCACCTATCTGGCAAAGAAGGGAATGAAGGCAAGTGAACTGCGTGCAAC
>JAGCXU010000178.1 GCA_017961145.1 Bacteroidaceae bacterium
CGGTAACATTGATGAAGATGTGCAGAATGCCGTCGAAGACCTCATTATCGACGAGATGGGTCTTGAACTTGCATTCGAGGGAACACGCTTTAGCGACCTTTGCCGTGTTGCTCTTCGTCGAGGCAAACCTGACTATCTTGCTGAGCGTGTGTCTAAGCGTCACACAGGCGAAGTCGATGAAAAGCTTCGCAGTTGGCTGCAGGATAAGTCGCATTGGTTCCTTCCCATCCCTGAAGAATAAACGCAGAGTTATCGCGTTTTCAGACATGAAGAGCTGCCGAAGATTTCCTTCGGTGGCTCTTTTTATGTGGGTGCAAGACAAACAACACGTTTGATGTTTGCAATCGTCACGTGCCATGTTTTTCTCTACGGCGAGAGACACTTTGCTTGAATGTTGGTTACAAAGTAACCATGTGTATTATGTGTCATGAATGCAAAAAGTCGGTAAAATGGCAGATTATACCTTATTTTTCGTTCCTATTTTGCAAAAATGTCGTACCTTTGCGCCCGAAAAAGAGAAAAACGCAACTCCTCATATCAAAAAACATATATAAATGAAGAAATTTCTACTCACTGTTCTTTGTGCACTTTTCTGCCTTTGCGGTATGGCACAAAGCGAGAAAGTTTACACGGAACCTCTTGTTGTAACCATCAACGGGGAAAGTACAGAACCTCAAGATGCAAGTGTGACAGTTGTTGACAATGGCAACGGAACTATCAACTTCGTCCTCAATAACTTCGTCCTGAACCTGGGCGGAGAGGAAATGGGCGTTGGCAATATCGAACTCAACGACCTTGAGGTAAAGGAGAGTGTGTTCGGCATGAAGTATTTCAACTACGACGACCTTCTGACAATTGTTGAGGGCAACAAGGAAGGTGTCGATACTTGGATGGGTCCGATGCTTGGCGAGATTCCTCTTGTTCTTGCAGGCAAGATGAACGAGAACAATCTCTACGTCACTATCGACATTGACATGCAGGCCACTTTAGGTCAGATTATCTATGTCAAGCTTGGTGCAAACGACCTTATTAAAGAAGAAATATATACGGAATCACTCGTTGTTACCATCAACGAAGAGAGTACCGAACCTCAGAACACAGATGTTACGGTTGTTGACAATGGCAATGGTACGATCAAATTTGTGCTCAATAACTTTATCCTGACTATGGGCGAGAATGAAACGGGTGTCGGCAATATCGTTCTCGACAGCCTCTCTGTCACAAAAGGTGAGGACAGCCTGAACCACTTCAGCTACAACGGAACACTCGCTATCACAGAAGGCGATAAGGAAGGTATTGATACTTGGCTTGGCCCGATGCTTGGCGATATCCCCCTTGTGCTTGTAGGCAAGATGGATAGGGAGAAACTCTACGTCACCATCGATATTGATATGCAAGCCACTTTGGGGCAGATTATCTATGTCAAACTTGGCACAGACGACTTTAATACTCTCAAGAAAGGTGATGTAAATGGCGATGGCGATGTAACCATCGCGGATGGTGTTGCCGTCCTGAACGCAATGGCTGGTCAGGAAGTTCCTGGCAAGGCAGATGTGAACGACGATGGTGATATAACCATAGCCGACTTTGTAGCTGTCCTCAACCTTATGGCAGGACAATAAGCAAAGCGTTCCGCAGAAACATACATAACTGAGAAAAGAGATGAAAACCTTCTTCCGACTGTTGCTGCTCGCGCTGCTGCCCCTGCACGCTTTTGCGCAGGTAGACACCACCGCCATTCTGCATCCGGCAGAAGACTTCGTCACCGTCTCTGTCTGCGTAGCAAGCCCAGGCGAGGAAACCAGCTCCAGCCTTGGTCATGCTTGTCTGCGCCTGCAATGTCCCTCAGCAGATCTCGACTACGTCTATAGCTACGAGGCCGAAGATCCCACAGAAGACATGTTCCGCTTCTTTACCGGAAAGCTCAAGATGCTTGTGCTGGCCGTCCCTACAAAGATGTATGTGGATCATTATGCACCAGAAGGGCGAGGCGTGGAGGAGTACATACTCAACCTCCCCGTTCGCGTCAAGCAACGCCTCTGGCAACAGATGGACAAGCGGCTCATGCACACCCCCGTCCCCTACGACTACATGAACCGTGGCTGCGCCGTTTCCGTATTGCAATGGCTTGAAGAAGCTATAGGCAAGGACAGTATAGAATACGCCCCCTGGCCGGAGAAGTACAACGGCTCGCGAGCAGACATGGCCTTCGACAGCATCACAAACGAATGGAGCCGCCTCTTCTTGTCAACGATTGTTGCGGGAGAAGTCCATAAGTTGAATATCGCCAATACACACAAGGCGATATTGCCCACAGAACTGATAGAAGTGCTGCAAGGTGCTAAAGCCTTCGGCAAACCAATCCTGACAGAGGAGAACCACCAATCGCTGCTCGCTGCAAGACGCTCACCGCAGCACGCCAAAGTGACGCCTGTCATGGTGGCATTCGTCATCCTGCTCATTTCACTTCTCAACCTTTTGCTGCACAACGTGTGGCTCAGGTTGGCAGTGCTCGTGCCCTGTCTCTTGATAGGAACCTTCGTGCTCTGCCTCGTCCTCTTCTCTGCCTTGCCCTGCACCCAGTGGAGTGTACTCGTCGTTCCCTTCTGTCCGCTGCCTTTCATCTTCTGGAAGTGGAGACGCTGGTGGACACTGCCATTTGCCTTGGTGTGCGTGGTATGGATTGTCGGCATATTGCTCTATCCACATCGTTTGGCTGATGGCACACATCTTGTCCTTGCTGCGGTAATGGCCTTATGCAATATTGAAATATATTTAAGTCTATATAAAAGAAAACAGATATAAACTAATGTTCAAAAAATGAAGAAGATTCTTTTTATCTTTATGTTGGCAGCCGCACAGACGGTCTGCGCACAACAA
>JAGCXU010000179.1 GCA_017961145.1 Bacteroidaceae bacterium
AGAGTCACTCACATTTGGGCTTATATCGCTACCGGCATCGTCATCCTAATTGCCTTAATTAGCCTCTATTATCGAAAAAGACAAAAAGTGTCGTGATTTTTTCACATTTCTTTGATAAAACATTTTCATTCTGAAACTTTTTCCGTATCTTTGCATCAGCTAAAACTAATTAACTATGCAAAGATACTTTTTTTCACTATTTCTAACGGTTTTCGCCCTTGTCTGCCAGGCTCAGCCAAAAGTCGTTGCCCATCGCGGCTACTGGAAAACAGACGGAAGTGCGCAGAACTCCATCGCTTCGCTGCAAAAGGCTGCCGAGATAGGATGCTGGGGCAGCGAGTTCGATGTCTGGCTGACTGCCGACGGGGTGCCTGTGGTGTTTCACGATGCAACAGTAGAAAACATCCGAATAGAAGACACAACTTATGCCACGCTGATGAACATTCGCTTGAAGAATGGCGAATTCATCCCTACCCTCCAGCAGTACCTCATGGAAGCAAAGCGATATTCCGATTGTCGTTTGATATTTGAAATAAAGCCACATCGCAATGTAAAACGCGACTTCCTCATCTCCGAACTGTCTGTCGAACTTGTGAACATGCTTGGACTTGCCGACAGGACTGACTACATCTCCTTCAGCAAGAATGTCTGCAAACGCATTCACGAATTGGCTCCAGAGGCAAAGGTTGCCTACCTGAACGGTGAGCTCTCGCCAAAAGAAATCAAGGATCTTGGGTGGACAGGCATCGACTACAACATGAAAGTCTTCGATAGTCATCCCGATTGGGCACTCGAAGCGAAGAAACTTGGCTTGGAAGTCAATATCTGGACCATCGACGGAGAAAAGGAACTCAAGCGCTTTGCCAAAATGTCTGGCATAGACATCATCACCACCAACGACCCTGAGTTGCTGATTGAAATCAATAAACACTGATAAAACACCCCTTAACTATGGCAAAATACAACACAAGAGAGAAGAAAGTAAGAACCTCTGCAATTGCTTACAGAAGTTCCATATCGCCTCAATTCGTTGAAGAAGTCGCAAAGAAAATCATCTCAAAGCTGATGATTGAACAGAAGTATCGCGACCCCAAGTACTCTGCCAAACGACTTTCTGACGACATTCAGGTCAACATCCGAAACATCAGTGCTGTCGTCAATCTGCGCTTCCAGCAAAACTATTCGCAACTGGTGGCTAACATGCGAATCCTCGAAGCGAAGTACATGCTTCAGGAAAGGTGCTTCGACAACATGAATGTTGAAGACATCGCAGTCAATGTGGGCTTTACCACACGACAAAGCTTCTATGCCAGCTTCTATAAACTTTGCGGCATAACACCAAAGGAGTACAGAATAGCTCACGGCTTCATCCCAAAAGCAGACTTGCCTCCCGAACCTAAGCCTAAGAAGAAAACGAAGAAAGCCTCTTCAAAAGGAAGAAAGAGAAAGACTCGTAAATCGCCAAGTAGCAAATGAACGAGCGATTTGCCGACATAGAACTTTTGCGATACGAAGTACCTGGATTTGCCAGTTTACCACTTCGCCAGAAACTTCTTGTCTATTACCTTGCTGAGGCTTCGCTGCTCGGAAGAGACATCCTTTGGGACCAGAACTGCCGTTATGGCCTGCGGATAAGATATGTGTTAGAGGCAATCTACACGAAATACAGCGGCTCCAAGGACAATCCCGACTGGCAGGCTTTCGTCGTTTATCTCAAGAGAGTTTGGTTCTCAAACGGGATTCATCATCACTATAGTTGCCTGAAATTCCAGCCAGAGTTCAGCAAAGAGTTCTTTCTGACAGAAGTCAACAAGTTGGATGCTAACCTGCTTCCCTTCGAATCTATTGAAGAACTGACCGAAATCATCTTCAATCCAGAGGTGATGCCAAAGCGCGTCAATCAGGCTGATGGTGAGGATTTGCTTCTCACTTCCTCGTGCAACTACTATGCTGAAGGCATCACTCAAGCCGAGGCAGAAGCCTTCTATGCCGAACTGAAAATGGAGTTCGATCAGGAAAGGCCGCCCATGATTGGTCTGAACAGTAGGTTGGAACGCTCTTCCGACGGTTCGCTCTATGAAAATGTCTGGCATAGTGGAGGGCTTTATGGCAAAGCAATCGACCGCATTTGCGAGATGCTTGAGAAGGCTCGGCAATATGCTGAAAACGAGAAGCAGAAGGTCGTCATAGACAAACTAGTGGAGTTCTATCAGACTGGCAACCTGAAGACCTTCGACGAGTATGCCATCCTCTGGGTGAAAGAGACAGAGAGCGAGGTGGATTTCACTAATGGATTCACGGAAGTCTATGGAGATCCGCTCGGACTGAAAGCAAGTTGGGAGGGATATGTCAACATTATTGACCACGAAGCGACACGAAGAGCCAAAGCCCTAAGCGACAATGCTGGGTGGTTCGAGGAGCACTCTCCAGTTGATGAACGCTTCAAGAAGAAAGAATGTCGAGGCGTAAGTGCGAAGGTCATTAGTGCTGCCATGCTTGGAGGCGACCTCTATCCCAGTAGTGCAATCGGCATAAACCTTCCAAATAGCGATTGGATCAGGGCTGAATATGGCAGTAAAAGTGTTACGATTGCTAACCTGACTCGCGCCTACAACCTTGCGGCAAAAGATTCTGGAATGCGCGAAGAGTTCGTCATCAATGAAGAAACAAGGCAACTTCTGAACACTTATGGAGACGTTTGCGACGACCTTCACACCGATCTCCACGAGTGCCTGGGACACGGAAGCGGTCAACTCATGCCTGGTGTGGATGCCGATGCTTTACGCTCTTACGGCAGTACTATCGAAGAAGCCCGAGCCGATTTGTTTGGGCTCTACTATATTGCCGACCAAAAACTAGTCGAGTTAGGGCTGACTCCTAACGAAGAAGCATACAAGTCGCAGTATTACAGCTACTTGATGAATGGACTTCTAACACAAATGGTTCGAATCGAAGAAGGCGATCAGATTGAAGAAGCGCACATGCGAAACCGCGCTCTAATAAGTCGCTGGGCACTCGAAAACTATCCAAAAGCATTGCAAATTGTCGAAGTTGATGGGAAACATTTTGTCAAAATCAACAACTACGAACTTCTCAGAAAAGCCTTTGGAGAACTACTTGCAGAGGTTCAACGCATCAAAAGCGAGGGCGACTATGAAGCTGCAAGGCAACTTGTCGAGAAATATGGCATCAAGATAGATGCAGAGTTGCATCATGAAATCCGAGAACGATACCAGAAACTCAACCTCGCACCTTACAAAGGTTTCATCAATCCGAGGTATGAACTCGTCAAAGATGACGAGGGAAACATTACTGACATCCTCGTCAGATACGATGAAGCATACAATGAACAAATGCTTCGTTACAGTCTTAATTACAAAACATTATGAATATCAAGGAGGTCGAACTCGACATAAAGAAAGAACTTCGGGCAAGCATGAATGGTGTCCTCTCTGCAAGGATGAGAGAAGCAGGCATGCCCTTCAAGCTCATTTTCGGAGTTGAGTTGCCCAGGCTTCAAAACATAGCTGGCGAGTTTCCCCTTGATTTCGACCTCGCAAACCAGCTTTGGCAGGAGAACATCCGCGAGACTAAGTTGCTGGCTATCATGCTGATGCCACCAGAAGACTTCACCTCGGAAATTGCTAACACTTGGGCAGAGAAAATGGTCACGGCAGAAGAAGCACAAGTCTTGGCAATGATGCTTCTCTCTAAAACAAAGCAAGCAAAGGAGATTTGCAAAGCTTGGATTGAAAAAGGCAATACCTTGCAAGCCAATTGTGCTTGCTTGTGCTTGCGTCATTTACTGATGCAAGGAGAAGACTTGAGAGCTGAAGAACAAGTCTTCAACAGGTACAAAGAAAAGGTTCAGGATGCAAATCTACACCTCAGAAAAGCCATTCAAGCACTTACAGAAGCATTCAACGCAAAAAAAGAAACGCAAAATGTCGAAGATACGAAATAAATTCCGTATCTTTGCACTTTGGTTATGGAAAAGAAGCAAGCACCTCTCGCATCATTGCACGACAGATTGACGCGCTTTATGGAAGAGAAAGCCATGCGAAAGACTCCAGAAAGATACGAGATTCTTCGTGTGGCAGGAATTGCTGACGGCATCTTTACCATCGATGAACTTATGGGATTCATGCTCAAGCACGCATCGTTCCAAGTGAGTCGAGCCACGCTCTTCAATACGATGGAACTTTTCGTCGAAGCTGGGTTGGCCATCAAACACTCGCTTGCAACTGCAGCTCACTATGAAATGAGGACAGACAGCAACCCGAAGGCCTATGTCATCTGCCGCCAATGCAACACCATAACAAAGGTATCGACCTCGACTGCAAAGCTTGCCCTCATTAACCTGCATGTTCGCTATTTCGCGATTGAAGAAAAGTTGCTCTATATGCATGGAGTTTGTCGAAACTGCCAGGCAAAGAACAGACAAGAAGCTAGAAAACAAAAGAAACTCAAACTGGATAAAAATAAAAATGGGAAAAGGTAAAGTAGATGCCTTGTTGGGCATTGTTTTTGGTGACGAAGGAAAGGGGAAAGTCGTAGATGTCTTTACTCCGAGATACGATATAGTTGCAAGGTTTGCCGGTGGTCCTAATGCCGGACACACCATCATCTTCGAAGGCAAGAAGTTTGTGCTTCGCAGCATTCCAAGCGGCATCTTCGACGAAGGAAAGCTGAACATCATCGGCAATGGCTGTGTGATTGCTCCCGATCTCTTCATGCAGGAAGCAAAAGAGCTGGAAGAAGCTGGCTACGACCTCAAGAGCCGGCTGCACATCAGCAAAAGAGCTCATCTCATCCTGCCTACCCACAGAGTCTTAGACCGCGCTTACGAGGCTGCGAAAGGCAAGAACAAAGTTGGTACTACAGGCAAAGGAATCGGTCCTACTTATAGCGAAAAATCCAGTCGGACTGGTATTCGAGTGGGAGACATCTTGGAGAATTTCGAGGAAAAGTACAAGACGCTCAAGGCTCGCCATGAGCAGATTTTGCGTGACCTGAACTATACCGATTACGATATTACAGAAGAGGAGAAGCTCTGGATGCAGGGTATCGAATATATGCGTCAGTTCCCTCTTACTGATACGGAGATTGAACTTGGCAAAGCCTTGCAGGAAGGCAAGAAAGTGCTTGCAGAAGGAGCTCAAGGCACGATGCTCGACATCGACCACGGCACCTATCCTTTCGTCTCTTCCAGCAATACTGTGAGCGGTGGTGTCTGCACAGGTCTTGGAGTGGCTCCCAATGCAATTGGCGAAGTTTTCGGCATTTTCAAGGCATACTCGACTAGAGTCGGAAGTGGTCCATTCCCTGTAGAACTTTTCGACGAAACAGGTGACAAGATTCGCGAGATAGGTCATGAGTATGGAGCTGTAACTGGTCGCAATCGTCGTTGTGGTTGGCTCGACTTGGTGGCTCTTCGCTATGCTATCATGATTAACGGTGTAACTCAGCTCATCATGATGAAGAGTGATGTGCTCGACGACTTCAAGGAGATTAAAGTTTGCACCAAGTACGAGAAAGATGGCGTGGTGACCGAGGAGATGCCATACGATACGGAAGGTTGGAAGGCTGTCTATGAAACACTTCCTGGCTGGCAGACCGACCTCACACAGATGACCTCTGAAAGCCAATTCCCCAAGGAGCTCAAGGACTACATAGCCTACATCGAGAAGGCCACAGGAACCCCCATCACCATCGTCAGCGTAGGACCAGACCGTGAACAAACAATCACTCGTTAGAGTGAAGAGTGAAGAATTTTGAGAGGAAGAACGTGAAACGGTTTTCTTATTTTCTTATTCTCTTATTTTCTTATTCTAATCTCTATGCCCAACTCTACGAGCAGAGTGTCCGTTCTATCGTCGAGGCTTTGGCTTCGGACTCTTTGGAGAAGGCTGAAAGGATGATAGAGCAGACAATTCGGCTCTATCCGATGAGAAAGTCGAATGCCATTCTCCATCAATATCTTGGTGGAATCTATCAAAGTCGGGGCGAGAACGAGAAGGCTCTGGAAGCTTACAACAAAGGCATTGGGCTCTCCCCCACTTCGCTTGATTTGCTTCTGGCAAGGGCTTCGCTATATCTTCAGTTGAACAATCAAGACCGAGCTTTGTCCGATTACAACAAAGTTCTTGAGGCTCAGCCGGATAATGAAGAAGCATTATTCTATCGGGCTTTCATCCATTCACAGAACAGACGATACAAAGAGGCTCGGGCCGACTATAAGCATCTGCTTGAGCTCAATCCGATGCACGAGGATGCTCGGCTCGGTTTGGCAGTTCTGAGCAGCAAGGATGGTCGCCCTCGCGAGGCTTTAGAGCTGCTTGATGCCTTGATTCAGTTCTATCCCAATCATGCCAAACACTATCTGGCTCGTTCAGGTCTTTATGTTGAAAGGAAGGAATACGAGAAAGCCAAGAAGGATATTAGCATCGCCTTTGAGCTTGAGCCGGACAATCCGGAGTGCTATCTTACTCGTGCCTCACTCTATTTAGCCACGAAGAAACGGAAGCTGGCTCAGCAGGACTGCCGCACAGCCATCAGCCTTGGTGCAAGCCCTGAACAAGTTGGGACAATCTTGGGGGCAATGAAGTGACCTTGTGAAGCCAAAGCCTCAGTTCAACATAGGCAAGGTAAATTCAAAACATAACACTTTAAGTTTGCAAACTAAGCGTGTTAAGTTTGCCAACGTGGCACGTTAAGTTTCAGATTTAGCTTGCCTGCGTTTTCGCGAACGACTGTGGGCTCTGCTCTCACTTACTCACAGCCTTGAAGTACCCTACACTTTCTGCGATACCGATAAACGGGTCGGACATGTCCTTCTCATATTCGAGACTGACGGAGCCTTTGTAACCCACCTTGCGGAGCATCTTGACGAAAGCGGGGAAATCGATGGCGCCTCTGCCCAGTTCGATTGCATGACCTGCCTTAGTTCCCTCCGTAACATCCTTCAGATGAATGTCGAAGACACGCTTGGCATAACGCTTCAGGTCCTTGATGGGGTCGGCTCCAGCGCGCAAATCATGACCGATGTCGAGGCAGATTCCCAGTCGAGGGTCGCGGTCTTTCACATCGTTCCAGATGGAGGTTGCATCGGGATAGAG